>NZ_JBXKMX010000151.1:0-23269 GCF_056992975.1 Ectobacillus sp.
CATCCTCCTTCATCAGTACCCTTTTCACATCGATCTCAGCAGTTAATACACCTAATAAAACCATGCTAGCACCTATGTATCCCCTCCCCGTGAATATCTCTCCTGCGAAGGCAACCGCAAATACAGCTGCAAAAACAGGTTCTAATGCAAAAATGAGCCCTATATGCGTTGGTGTCGTATATTGCTGCGTGGCCGTTTGCACGACGAAACCAATTGCACTACAAAATACTCCTAAGCCTAACACTGAAATCCAAGAGAGAGTTGTAGTAGGAAGCTGTGGTGTTTCAAAAAGAATGGAACATAGCAATCCCCATGCACCCGCAAATCCAAGTTGCCACACACCGAGCGAAATTGAATCCACATCCTTCGTTAATTTACCTGTCACAATTATGTGAATGGCGTAGCACATCGCGCCTGCCATACATAATAAATCACCTAAACTAATGGCTAACTGCGTATGTAACGTTAAGAATCCTATCCCGATTAAGGCAAATAAAACACCTGCCATAATTCTTTTTTCAGGTAAACTTCTTACTAGAATAGCAGACAACAAGGGTACAAATATGACGGTAAGGCTAACCAAAAATCCGGCATTGGAGGTAGACGTAGTTTTAATCCCAAACGTAACAAAGGCAAATAACGAAAACAATATCGTACCCAATACAAACCCATATTTTATTGTCTTCCAATTCGATTGAAAGAGGCGACGATAAAAAACAATTCCAGCCAATAGAAATGCAATCCCAAAACGCAAGGCGATCAAATTAAATTCTTGCATCGAAACGAGCCCCATCTTCATAAACAAATAGGACGAACCCCAAAACATAGTTACAATAATTAACATGAAATTTGCTTTTACTTGTATACTCATGCTCTTTCCTTTCCCCTACTATAAATAAAAAATTGATTGCTTACTTCGTAGTATACGTGTAAATTTTAGATAAGAATAATGAATGTTTTTAAATGATTAGTTGAAAAAAATTCATGTAATGGAGAGAGAAACATGTCGCTAGCAAAGTTTGAAGTATTTAATACCGTTGTAGAAGTAGGGAGTCTGACGGAAGCCTCCGTTAGACTCGGTTTAACCCAATCTGCTGTCAGTCATGCCATTGCAAGTCTTGAATCAGAATGGGGATTTTCTATACTAAGTAGAGGACGTACTGGAATCCAGTTGACAAGTAACGGAGAACGCACACTTCGTTACATCCGTGAAATGCTGAAATGTAATGAACAATTGACGCAGGAAATCGCCAATATCAACGGACTCGAAACTGGTACAGTACGCATTGGCACCTTTTCGAGCGTATCCGTTCAATGGCTACCCGAAATCATGAAACGCTTTACGGAGGAACATCCCTCCATTGAAATAAAACTGCTTGAAGGAGATTATGACGATATCGAAAACTGGATTTCCAGTGGAGCAATTGATTTTGGTTTTGTATCTTTACCAACTATAAAGTCGTTTGCAGTCATTCCCCTCAAAAAAGATCGAATGCTTTGTGTTCTCCCGGAGAAACACCCTCTGGCAAAGCAAAATAAGATTCGCATGGAACAAATCAAAGACGAAATGTTTATCCTGCCAAAAAAAAGCTGTGATAATGACGTACGACGCATTCTGAAAAAAAGCAATGCGACACCCACTATTAAATTTGAATTAGCAGATGACCAAGCCATTATTTCCATGGTACAAAACGGAATGGGGATTAGCATTCTACCGGAAATGGTACTTTACCGTACTCCAAAAACTGTTCGTACTCTTAACCTTGAAGGAGAACATTATCGATCTATTGGCATTGCCGCCCCTTCCTTCCAGCACATTTCACCAGCGGCTAAAAAATTTATTGCGCATATACAAACTTGGGTGAACGAATCTCACAATGTACACGTATCATGAACCCGTGTACATAATCAAAAAAATAAACATGGCTCCCGTTTTCTTTATTGCCCTTGCAAATGTAGCTGTTTATTCTTTTTTGCTAAACGATAAATAATATAGAGCAAAACTAAAATAATGAATGAAAAACCAATAACAACATACCATGTGTAGTCTTTTATAAGGTCTACAGCTTCTTCATTAAGACTTTTTGCATCTTTTGCAGGTATTTCAAATGCTTGTTCCCAATTCCAATTTTGTTTACCTGTATCGGCATATAGTTTTAACGTATATTTTCCTGGATTTAGTTTTTGGTTTTTCCAATCAATAGCAAAATCCATATTAGAGTTTGGTGCCATTCTATAATTCTCAACATCAACTTGATTTATCTCTTTACCACTTGAATTGTACACCTTCGCTTTTAATGAAAGGTGATCGACAATAACCGGCGCACTGTTTTGTATATTTGCAATCACAGCAGTGTGATAATTAACCAAGCCTGGTTTTACTGATTTTAATTGAAGATTTGGTACTACTTCTGTATTTGATTCCGTTAATTTCAAGCCTAGTACATATGCCATCTTATTCGTTATTTGTACTTTTTTCGTGTCATCTTTACCTAATCGTTTTTCAAAATAAATACCCCCAAGAATCATACCCTTGTATTCCGCTTCTGGCATTTCAAGTTGAATTGGTATGGTTTTAGATTTCTTGGCTGGTACTCTAACCGTACTTTCTTTAATAGAAGCAACGTTTGTAATGGGTACCTTTAGACTTTCATCAATAATTGTGTCAGTATTCGAATAATCAATGAGTCCGTTTCTATTTGAACTTGGATTTGTAATATGGACATCAATATCCATATCCTCATTTCCACTATTATAAATTTCAACTTGAATCACTTGTTTTTGTTTAGGCTTCATTAACAAATCAAAATAAGTCTGATTCTTATCAACCTGATTTTCAGGTATAATGGCTCGGACTGAATATCCAACATCCTCCGCATGCCCAACCACCATTGGCATATTCAAAGAAACCAATATGATTAATAAAAAAATATACGTCATTTTATTTTTAAATAGTTTCATCCCATTACACCTCACAATTGTTCCAATATACCAAAAGTCTCAAATAATAAGGTCGCCCTTATTATTCGAGACCCGTTTACCAAATTTCATCACGGAGTATCTGATAGCGTCCATGTCAATGTTGAACTATATGAATCGGGTGCCATAGTACCACCTGGAACATGTAATGTAACGCTATCATTCGTAACGGGGGTACCTTGAGTTGGAAGCCAGCTTGTGTTCCATGTACCACGGCCGGCACCAGCCGCTGCCGTAACAGGATTAACAGCTCCAATGACCCCATCAGTTGTTAATACAAAATCGGGGGTTGTTGGTTTCGTATAACTAAGACTTGAAGTAGAGTCTCCATTACTAAAATTTATGGTTGCCCCGTTTAATTTATTGGTAGCAGTAGTACCTGTAAATGTAGTAGCGCTTACTGTAACATGCCACCCAGTGGCATTGTTAACGCTACGCTCGTCAGTTACTGTAACAATAGGATTAAGATTAGTAGATTGGTAAATTACATCAGATAAAGATGAATTCTGTATACCAAAATCTAACCCCGGAACAGCGTCAAGACTGAGTGCGCCTGCAGCATCTGCATTAAATTGTACTGCTGCTGTAGAATCCTGCGTTGTTGCTGCTAAAACTCCCTGCGAGTAGACTGGGAAAAATAGAATTGGTATTGCCATTATCCATATTGATCTTGATAGTTTCATAAAAACCCCCTCCTCTTTTATAAAAAGTAAGCATTGTTACTTACGATTATGGTGCATTTTCTAAAGTCCAATTAATAGTGGTAGAATAGTCAACACCTGTCCGGGCATCGAAAAGACTCGTAGAAGACATTTTCATTAATATTCCTTCATTTTCATTCCACTGAACCGTTGTTTCTTGCCCTGCTCCAGTCGTTCCTTCAAAAATTAACACCTCATCTTTTAAAGGGTAAGCATTGTTGCCGATTATATATTCAAGAGTATTCGGGTCAAGTGTATAGCCATCCTGTGAGGTCATGGGCATTGTTTCTTTCGCCTTTATTCTCCATTTAGATCCTTGTCCACGTGTATCGCGAACCAAAATTGACCAATTCGGTATATCTCTTAATATAGTAATTTCTTGGGGCTTTACGGTTGTATTATTAAATCGAAGTTCACTAGGAACCGTAAATTCAAGAATTACTCCAATTACAGTTACGGAAACGCTTTCACTTTCGATTCCCGCTACAGTCTGTGTAGCCGCAATTATTGTACCAGCATCTTGGACCGGAATGGTAATACTATAGGAACCTTGTCCATTTACTAAACCTACATAATTGCCACCTGGAGTCTTTATAGTAATGGTTGCTCCAGCTACCCCCGTGCCTGTTACAACTGTATCAATGTCACTTACTGGTTGCATTGTTGGAGGTGGTGGTAATATGCCCGTTGCCATTTCATATTTAGAACCTTCACTGACTAATACATTTAAGTCGATAAGTGCATCACCTGCTGCTAATCCATAAAATACTAGTTTACCATTAGGACTTGGTGGTAATGCAGCAACGCCCAATGCGCTTAACTGTATTGTCAGCGTAACAGTAACGGTTGCTCCAAGGGAAATATTTAGCGCTGAATTTCGTACGCCGGTGACTGTTCCATCTGTTGAATTTAGCACCAATGAACTTCCTGCAATCGTGTCACTAGCTGAACCTAAAAGCCAACTCTCTTCAAAGTCAATCGATGCATATTGTTTAAAACGTGGATCATCCAAAATAAATTTCAATTCTTGTGGCAGTTGATACACAAAGGTTTCCGTGTTAAGTACACCTAAACTTAGCAACGGACTTCCGGTAAGTACCAAAGAAAGATTTCCAGTACTAGAATTATAGGAACCATTCAACGCCTGGCTTCCTAAAATCCCAACATTCGTAACCGCCGAGGCCCGTTGATAGTCCACTAATGGTACAAGTTGTCCATTTATCAATGGAGTAAGTGGTATTATTAAAGGCGTAAGAACAAGAATTGTTACAAACACCATCATAAGTAAAAATTGTATCATTTTTTTTATAAAGAAAAGTGTATTCATCTACATCCCTCCCTTATAAAAGTAGAGTGGGTTATAGTAACAATCCCTACCTTCATTTTACGCTAATTTAATCTTTTGATACTGTTTGAACCGAAATTGTCATATTATCGACAATGTTCGCAAAATTATGACAATCTGATTTATTTACTCTTGCACTAATTGAAAACGACAATAGCCCTAACTTCTCGAAAGAAATTAGGGCTATTGTCGTTTAGATAAATGTATGCTTCCTTAAATATACAGGTTTTTTAGTTATTCGAGATGTACCAATTTTACTGGTACGGTATTACTGATTTGCTTTCCTATGGTCTGCCCGAATCCTATACGTACTGCTTTTCACCCGCTAAGCCAAGCGCCTGCGCTGTTGAAGTATGGATTTCTTGGATAAGCTCTGGATTTTCCACTAATGACATCCCAAAAGAAGGGATCATTTCTTTTATTTTCGGTTCCCATTCTTTTAGTTGTTGCGGGAAGCATTTTTTTATTACCTCAAGCATAACGAAAACAGCAGTAGAAGCACCCGGAGAAGCGCCAAGTAATGCTGCTATCGAACCATCAGCACCACTTACAACTTCAGTACCAAATTGAAGCGTTCCCTTGCCAGCAGCAGTATCTTTGATAACTTGTACACGTTGACCTGCTACCACGATATCCCAATCCTCGCTTTTAGCGTTCGGGATAAACTCTCGTAACTCTTCGATGCGCTTTTCTTTCGATAACATAACTTGCTGGATCAGGTATTTTGTTAATGGAACGTTTTTCGCTCCTGCCGCCAACATAGTTAACACATTATCCGGTTTTACGGAACCTAACAAGTCAAACATTGAACCGGTTTTTAAAAACTTTGGTGAGAAGCCGGCAAATGGTCCAAAGAGTAATGATTTTTTATTATCGATAAATCTTGTATCAAGATGCGGAACAGACATTGGAGGAGCACCAACCTTAGCTTTACCATATACTTTTGCATGGTGCTGCTCTACAATCTTTGGATTATTACATACTAAAAATAGTCCGCTTACCGGGAATCCTCCAATATGTTTTCCTTCAGGAATGCCGGATTTTTGAAGTAAAGGCAAGCTTCCTCCACCGCCGCCGATAAAGACGAATTTAGCAGTATGGCTTTCGACGGTACCTTTATCGTTTCGTACTTTCAATTCCCACGAACCATCGCTAGTACGTTTCATATCATCAACAGTATGTTTGTATTTTATATTGACGTTTTTATTCTTTAAGTGGTCAAACAACATGCGCGTTAAAGCACCAAAGTTGACATCCGTTCCAGAGTCAATTTTTGTTGCAGCTATCGGTTCATCTGATTTACGGTCTTGCATAATAAGCGGGATCCATTCCATCAGTTTTTCTGGGTCATTAGAAAATTCCATGCCTTGGAACAGAGGATTGTTTGAAAGCGCTTCAAAACGTTTCTTCAAAAACGATACATTTTTTTCCCCTTGTACTAAACTCATATGAGGCAATGATGTGATAAATTCCTGCGGATTACGTATCAGATTGCTATTTACAAGATAAGACCAAAACTGTCTTGAAAGTTGGAACTGTTCATTAATTTTTATAGCTTTGCTAATATCTATTGATCCATCCGATTTTTCGACGGTGTAGTTGAGCTCGCACAGTGCTGAATGCCCCGTTCCTGCATTATTCCATTCGTTAGAGCTTTCATCCCCTGCTTTATCGAGCTTCTCAAACACTGTAATTTCCCAGTCCGGTACTAATTCTTTCAGTAATGTGCCCAAAGTCGCACTCATGATTCCGGCACCAATTAAGATAACGTCTGTTTTAGTTTGTCTGTCGCTCATATTTATCTCCTTATCACCCTAAGATTTGCAAGAAAAGATGTAGGCGCGCATGCTTAAGCATCACAGCAAGCCAGGGCGCGACCTAGCCGCACACCTTTCCTAGATTGATTATAACCTTATCATAGTGTATCACTATTATTTAAAGATTAAAAATATTTTTTACTAATATATGAATAGTTATAAGGTATTTAAAAGCTGGTAAATTTCGGCGGCGACATGCTGTTACAATTCAGAAGTGAGAAGTTCATCCACCAGACCCTAGGAACGCACAAAAACCAAGGTCTTAATCCAGTTTTCCTTGATTCAATGACCTGCTTGCTTCCCTATTATCTTTTTCCTTTCCGAGGAGGATCAGGGACAAATTCCCGTTTGGATAATGGGAAGTCGATCGTAAACGTTGTCCATTCTTGATTGCTACTTACAGTGATTTTACCCTTATATTGTTCAATGGTTTTTTTTGCACTTGCCAATCCTATTCCAGAACCTTCCTTTTTTGTTGTAAATCCATAGTCAAATATTTTTTCTAATAAATGTGGTGGAATCATATCCCCATTATTTTGGATGCAAATGTGTAAATTTTTCTCCATAGCTTTTCCAGTAATGGTTATAAAACGATTTCCTTCCTCATTTTTTTCGACTACATAGAAAGAATTATTAAGAATATTCCCAATGACTTTAACTAAATTCGTTATTTTTTCGATATCTAATTCCAGATATTCAAATCCTTCAAAGCTATGATCAAATTTGATGTTTTTTTCCATACTCTCTGCAATTTTTACTTGTAAGAGTCCAATAAAAGCAGGAATATGTATATTTAAAATTGCTGATGTTTCTTTATGGATATTGCTCAATTGCTTTATATATTTTTCTGCATCGGAATAATGCTTTAATGAAAGTAACCCTTGTATAGTAAAAATATGATTGGCAACATCATGACGATATTCGCGAATCGTTTTATACAGGCTATTTACTCTTCCAGCATACAGGTTTTGAATATCCGATAAGAGTTTTCCTTGTTTCCTAATATGACGGAATAAAATGTAAATCAACACAAAGCAAATGATAAAGCAAAAAATAACGACTAAGGTCAATTGAATCATCCCATTACGCAATTCACCCGAAATTTGAGAATAATCAACAGAAGTAATAATAATTGTTTTGTATTGATTCGTGTTTCCATCTATATTAATTTGGATTGGGATGTAAAATTGCAACATCTGTTTTCCATTTAAAGTGGTAATTCGGTAAATGGTTTTGTCTTGATTAATCGCCTTGCTGGCAAATTCTTTATCTAAAACTGATGCATAATTGTAGGTTCCACCAATCACTTCTCGATTATGGAAAGCTAGTCGATTATTCCATAACTCGCCTGTGGCGACTTTTAAATCTCCTGTAAGTCGATTATAATTTAACACACTGATTTCTTTGATAGTAGGGTTATCATTCATAAAACCATTGATAGCAGCATCTACACCTGCTTCATTTTGATAGTCTGCCAGCTTTTTCCCATCGTATGCTGGTTCGATAATATAATTCTTTGTTCCATCGTAGAAATAGCCGTACTTATATACTTTGTCGGGGATATTGGCTGAAGTGTCAAAAGGACCTGCCCAAAAGTGAGGATAGACTTGCCCAAAATTCGGTACCATTGTTACATTTTTATTTCTAACCAACTGAAAAAACGTCTGATTCCATTTGTCTCCCCACATTTTGCTATTGGTTCCCACTTCAGCAGAAGATGTAGATTGGACTAAATCAAACCATTGCTCATTCGGAACTAAAATAGAGATTTCATCTAATTGTAGTTCTTTTGCCAACCCTTGCAACTTTGATTGGGTTACTTGCCCGGCATCTGACGGAAGCTGATCACTAATATAAAGGGAGTCCGTATAAAGTTGCTGTGCCAATAAACCTTCGAACAACGCAACACCTTTTTGATTATTCTCAACAGTTGCCTTGACGTTATCGGACACACTCTCATTAATTTCTGTTTCTTTTTTTATAAGATTATCTTTTGACATCCAATAAAATGCAAAATTGATGACGGAAATAATAGCAATCATGATAAGAAATGTGTTGAAATAAATTTTATTCATGGAGTATTTGTTCTTCGATACTAGTAACAGTATGGGAAGCCTTTCTGATTTAAAATCAAGCGATACCAAACTCTGTCAATACGATTCTATTTTTTTCTCTAGCGCCAATTCCCAAGAGATTTATCTCCATATTTTCACATCACAAACCATGTAAAATAATATGTTTAAGTTTCAGGATGGATCGTTCTATACCTATTCCATATTGATCAACTTTTGGGGTTACAATGATGACTACAAACAAAACATTTCGTGTCATCATTCATTTTCTCATTTGTCTTTAATGATAAATACTATTGGCTGATTGTCAATATGATAAAGTACTTTCTTTCAATTCACCAATAATTCTTATCCATAAACTATGAAATTGTCATAGATGGCTAGCGGTTTACTTATGGTACGGTTCACTGCATTGATTGTAATAAAGCGCAACAATGAGTATCCCTTTGAATACAGATGAAAGAAAACCCCTTCTTAATGAGATTTCTTTTTATCATTGACATCTCTACGATATAGATCCCGACTCTTGTAGCCCTTACCCAAAATCATTTTCATTTCCTCACGTCGATTTACTTTTGTCGCCTCTTGTTTCGCACTATACACATAACGAGCCCAATCTTTACGGTACCCTGGGGTGAGGGATTGATAGAATGCAAGTAAATCAGGAACATCATGCAAATCCTTTTCTATATTTGGAATCATCGCTATATAATCATCTACACATTGACTGGATTTTGTAGATATACGATTTTTATTTGAAGAATCTTCTTTTAAACCGATTACTGTAAATACATTATCTAATCCTACCATACGCGCAAATTTAATATTACTTGTCCCAATATAACCATTTTCATCTGTACCTAACGCGTCTAATAAATCATCGCGGTGAATAAACGTCGGGTATACTTTATTTCCTTTTTTGGGATATGCCAAAAAGATATATCCGTTTTTATTCAGATAATTTTTTTGGATAACGTTGAATACGAGTTCTGTTAAAGATTCCATATCTAGCACAAAAGCAAAAATGAGATCATAAGCACTCGCTAACGCTGTGTCATATTCTACTAACCCTGCTAAATAATCTGCACCATCAGGCAAATGCAATACTGCTACTTTTCTATATTTTTGTAAATTTAGTTTCTCTACTATTGTTTTAGCCATTGTTACCCTCCTGTTACATTTATTCTATTATTTCTTTAGTGTAAGAGTTCCCCAATTCGTTAGCAACATGTTTAGTTAGTAAATGCACCGTCAGTAATTTGTCGTATATAAAAAATGGATGTGAGAGCACTCACCTCCATCCTAAAAATCTATGCAAAGCTAATATATTTCTTCGGGAAAATTTTCTACTTATTAAATTGATGAATAAGCTGGATAGCGACTGGACCAAGGATAACAATAAAGAGACTCGGAAAGATAAAAAACACTAAAGGAAACAAGATTTTGATAGGAGCCTTCATGGCAGTTTCTTCTGCTTTTTGACGTCTGCGGTCCCTGACATCCACAGTCAGAATGCGAAGCACCTGCACCATTCCGACACCTAGCTTCTCCGCTCGCAATACACTATTGATAAAGGAGGAAATTTCCTCTACATCCAAACGATCTCGTACGCCCATTAATGCTTCTTTACGGGTTAGGCCCAGCCGCAATTCCTCAAGGCAGCGACGGAATTCCTTTGCGAGTACACCATCTTGTTTTCCGATTACTTTACTTAGCGCAGAATCAAAACCTAAGCCTGCTTCAAGACTTACCGATAATAAATCAACGAAATCCGGTAATTCCTTCGACGCACGTTTTTTACGCTCTACCATTTTCATTTTTATGTAATAGCGCGGTAAAACAATACCAATCACTGATCCTATGAATGGAAAGATAATTAATGACGTACCTTGAAAGCCTAGTAATAATCCATAAAGAAAGAGTACAATAGGCATTCCAATCAGAAAAGCCAGCTGAACCATTCGATAATCGGCTGATTTCATATGAAAAGGATTACCTGCTTGAACTAATTGCTTATCCAGCTTTTCTGCTTGTTTGCTTGGCAATCGTTTGGACAAGCTTTTTTTTGCTTCCATCCAGAGAGGCAAGAAAACACGGTTTCGAAAGGATTCCTTATTCCTTTTCTCTTCGAGATCTGCATGATTTGTTTCATTCTCACCTAGGAAATGCTCCATTCGATGCTTTACTTGATTCTTTTTGTCCATTGGAATGAACAGCACTCCAAATACAAAGAAGAAAATGGCGAAAAAAAAGGCTGTATATAGCATATTACTACACCTCTATTTTAATAATCTTTTGAATCAGCAAAAATCCGAATATACCCGATCCAAGTGCAGCAGACAATAGCACGATGCCAATCTGATCTGTAAAAAATAGTCCGATATAAGAAGGCTGGATCATATATAATAATGTACCTAAGGCAAATGGAAGGATTCCAATCACAACCCCCGACATCCTACCTTGAGCAGTGAGTGTCTTAATTTGAGCTTGGATTTTTTGTCTTTCTCGAATCGTATCAACTATAATGCTCAAAACGGTTGCCAAATTTCCACCAACCTGTCTTTGTATCAAAATTGCCTGGATCATTATATCCAGATCCTTGCTGGGCACTCTTTCATATAAATGATGAAGAGTATCTTCCATACCAATTCCATATTGCATTTCTTTAAGTACGATTTCCATTTCTTTATTCATGGGATAAGAGGATTCCTCTGCTACAGATTTTAATGCTTGATTAAAGCTATAACCTGCTCGCATCGAACTAATAATCGTTGTAATCATATCCTGCAGCTGATCATTAAATTTACGAATCCGTTTGTTTCTTTTAAAACTCAATAATAGCTTTGGATACAAGAACCCTGCAGTAAACCCAATCGCTACAACCAATAGCTGGCCCGTGATTAAATAAAGAATTCCGCCGAAAATGATTCCAAAAAGCCAACGAAATACTACATATTCCCCTGACGACCAACTAGCCCCGGCACTTTCGAGCAGCTGCTCTACTTTTACATTGGTTTTTCTTTTATTCATTAGCTTTTTCATTCGATTGTTGTACATTTTTATCATGTTCTTTATGCTAATGATTTCTTGCTTTTTCCCTTGCTTCACGTCTAGTTTTTCTGGTTGAGGATCCTCGATTAAATAAAAATGCAAACGTTTTTCCAATTGTTTGTTTTTTTGTGCAAATAGCTGAAGTAAGAAGAAAAAATGGAAGAAAACAAGCAAAGAAAATAATAGAAAATAGTATATATTTGTGGTAAACACGCAAATCAGCCCTCCTCTTTTTCAAAGAAAACAGATGAAGGTATATGGATTCCGGCATTTTCTAACCGATCATAAAAAGCAGGGCGCACTCCTGTTGGTACAAGCTTCCCAATGATTTTCCCATCTTCATCCAGACCCCTCTGCTCGAAAACAAAAATGTCCTGGAGAACAATAATATCGCCCTCCATTCCCTGCACCTCGGTGATATTCGTTATTTTACGGGAACCGTCCTTTAACCGAGATTGTTGAACAATCAGATCAAGCGCCCCAGCGATTTGTTCGCGAATCGCTCGAATTGGCAGGTCCACTCCTGCCATCAACACCATTGTTTCTAATCGGGAGATCATATCACGTGGACTATTAGAGTGACCGGTAGCCAAAGAACCATCATGGCCCGTGTTCATTGCCTGAAGCATATCCAATGCTTCTGCTCCCCGAACCTCCCCAATAACTATACGCTCTGGTCTCATCCGTAATGAGTTGCGAACTAAATCGCGTATAGTAATGGCACCTTTGCCTTCAATATTAGGAGGTCTTGTTTCAAGTGAAACGACATGTTCTTGGCTAAGCTGCAATTCCGCTGCATCCTCTATTGTTATGATCCGCTCGTCATTTGGAATAAAGGAGGATAATACATTTAACGTTGTCGTTTTTCCAGAGCCGGTACCCCCGCTTACAAATATGTTTAACCTTGCTTTTACACATGCCTCGATAAATGCTGACATTTCTTCTGTTAGTGTGCCAAAATGAATTAAATTCGATATTGTAAACGGATCTTTAGCAAATTTCCGAATGGTAACAGTCGGACCATTTAGTGCTAGAGGGGGCACTATAGCATTTACCCGTGAACCATCTGGCAAGCGCGCATCAACCATTGGGCTGCTCTCATCAATCCGTCTGCCTAACGGGGCAACAATTTTTTCAATCATAGTCATGACATGCTCGTTGTCTCTAAATGTGATCTCCGTTATTTCTAGCTTTCCTTTTCGTTCTGCGTATACTTGGTTTGGACCATTTACCATAATTTCGCTCACATCAGGATCGGCTAACAAAGGATTAATTGGGCCAAAGCCCGTAATATCATTTACTAGCTCATTAATGACCAGCCGGCGATCAACACTCCCTTGCAATGCTGCATCATCCTGAATGATTTCGATTGCCATTCCATCAAGCTTGGAGGTAATTTCCTCCTTGCTATCATACTCGAACCCTTCTAAAATCCTTTTCTGCAGTTCTTCTTTTAGCTTTTGGTTCTTTTCATTTATTGGAGCACTGCTAGTAGGCATACTACTATTCAACTTCGTTTTTAGCGTTTTTTCTGCCGCCTTATCTTTTTGCTCTTTTTCTAGTTTTACGTTTATCCCTTGTCTTTCGGATATAGGCTGCTTTTCCTGCTTCAGTTGATTTGTATCATTAATACAACCACTTGTATTCTTATCTGATCGCTTACTTAGAGAGGTTCCCTCATCGACTGCATGTTTCTTTAGTGGAAAAGACTCCATTCCATCGTGCTTTTCCTCTATCGTTTCGTGCGGCGTACTGCTGCTTTGCTCTCTTACCGCTGAAGAACCATTAGTTTTTGCTTTCATTTTTTCTAATAGTCCCATTCCTACTCTCTCCTTTTTTGCTTATTTGCTGATAGCATCTTTTCCAGCATTGTCAGCTTTTTGGGCATTGCCATTGGCTCATTCGAATCTAGATGCTCAGCAACTTTAAATATTGCTTTGGAAAGATCACAGCTTGGTTGATTAATAACTACAGGGATCCCAAGATTTAACGATTTTGAAGCTATCTGAAAATTATTTGGGATAAAATAGAGATGATCCATTTGTAAAATTTGCGGTACTTGATCTGCTTGAATAATACTTTCCATTGTAGACCGGTTTAAAACGACTTTAACCTTTTCTTGCATCTCCAATGTTTGAAGAATTTGTAGCATTCGTTTCGTATTTTTAATAGAAATCAGTTCTAATGTCGTTAAGAGAAGGATCACATCTGCCTTTTCGATTAACGTGAGCGTTTGGTCATTTATTCCGACCCCAGTATCGACAATAAGATAGTGATAATCCTCTAGAATGAATTGCGATACTTTGTCGATAATTTCCGGTGTAATTAAATCAGCCAATTCCGGTCTTTCCGGGGCTGACAAAACACGAACACCACTTGTATGTTTGTACATATAATTATTTAAACTAAACGAATCTAATGTCTCAATCCTTTCAGCAACATCACTGATAGAAAAAGAAGATTCAAGATCCATGGCTACATTTACATCTCCGAATTGGAAGTCACCATCCATTAATGCAATCTGCAACTTTTTTTTGTATAAAGCAATCGCGAGATTAACAGCTAAAGTTGTTTTACCCACTCCGCCTTTTGCGCTGCAAATGACAACCATTTTTCCTTTCCGGCTTTGTTTCTGTATACCCGGAGCTACCATTTACGACCCCTCCACTTTTGTTTCAGCAGTTTTCATCTTGCTATGTAAAACATAATTAAGAACCCCTTTTCTTGCAGCTTTAATCAAATTTACTGCGTCCTTCTGCTGAACTTCAACTGTTATTGAATCATACTCAGCTGATGCATTCGTTGATTTCAATTGTTTTCCAACTGCCAAAACCCTTACATTTTCCTGTAAAACCATTGTATCCGCACGCTTTGTAGTATCTCCATCCAGAGAAGGTCCCGTATAAACTATATCAATCGTGTCTTCAGGCTTAATCATATTTGCAACGGTTTCTATTTTCCCTCCTGGAATGGTTACTGCCCGATCATCGCTATTAAGCTTACCTGCTATTGTAGTGGCTGCCTCTACTGATTGGAGATGGTGTTTTAAAATCACTTCATCTGTTGTGATTTCGTCTGTTGAATATTGTCCAATGATACTTGAGGCATCCTGAACTGCATCAGCATAAGCACTCTTTGCAGGGACATTTATTTTTTTCAGCATTTTGGCTGTAATTTGCTCGTCCTTTTTAATAGGTACAGCAGCTGCGACAACAGATTTCATCTGGCCGGACTGCTGTGATAATTGATTCGTATATTGATAAAAAAGAAGTGTTGCCAACCCAGCCATGACGATTGAAATCAAAAATATTGTCTTTTTTTTCATCTATTATTCTCCTATTCCACTAGCCGGGCCATATATGCTCCTCTGTTTAGACTTCCAGCTTCATATGTTCCGATATCGACGCGTTCAATAAATTCTCCATTAATGGATGTATCCTTTGAGCTCATTGGATCTAGTAAATAAAAAAAGGCAAAACCGGTTACGGTGATACTATCTATTACTTGACCATTTGAACTATTTGGTTTATAGACAATAACAGGGAGGATTCGATCACAATTTCGAACCGTAATATCCCCACTGGGATTCGGGCATTTATTAATACGATAATTGACGCTATCCTGTGTTTCACCTGCGATATTTCCTGTTTGCGTAGGCACAACATCACCGACAGAAACTGTCTTGTCATAGCCGTATTTTAATGTATCTCCATAAGTACGCGCGCCAGGACCTGCCAGTGCTAAAATTCCAAAGTTTCCGGTCGACGAATCTCCTGCTCCAACTTTAAGTGAAACGGTTTGACCATATGTGACCGGTGTTGATTCGTCAATACCCAGAGGGATAACACCAAGTAATTCACCAATTGGATCAAGCTTTGCCGTAGCACTTTCTTGAACCGTCATGCTAGGAAAGCCTAAAATTCTGGCAAATAGCAAAGGCACTGTTTTTTTTAAAGAAACCCGAACTTGCTGGTCCATTACAATTTGAAGATCTTGTAGGCTAGATTGTTCTTGATAAGACGATAGAATCGTACCTACAACATTTTGTACTCGTGCAGGATCCCCGTTAGGAAGCTCTTGGGCACCGGACAATGCAGCGGTCGTTGCTATTTTTTTCAAATCACTCTTTTCCTTGTAAACCATACCGATATCGACTACGAGCCCAACCATGCCAAAGATCAATACCATCGAAAATGCAAAAAGGACGATTATATTTCCCTTTTCACTTCGCAATAAAGCAATGGTTCCTTTTTTTATTGTTGCTACGTCCCTTTGATCCATCTTCTTTCCCTCCTTATTTTTAATCTACACGTATCGTGGATTGTGTCTGAAGGTTGTAAGGAGATAGAAATTGGTCAAATACCGGCGTGATGTCCGCCATCGGATAAGATAAGATAACTGTCGTATAGCTCCCTGATATACGTGAAGCTTGATTAGGAGTAATCGTAATTCTAATATCGGCTGGATGACCTACTGTCGATCGATTTTGTACATATTGCATGATGTCGGCATCCGTTTTACCGAGGCCTGCCAGGCGAGAGGCTTCTTGTGCAGTCATGTTTAAGCTCAAATAAGTAAAGAGCACAAAGCCAATGTTAATCATACCAACCAGCATAAGTAAAAAGACGGGAACAATAAGTGCAAATTCCACAAGTGACTGCCCATGCTCCTGCTTGGCAAGCTTTACAAATTTTTTACCATAACACCACTCTCCCTTCGAGGAAAAAGGCGAAAATAGCTCCAGCTGCAATGGCCACCCCGTAAGGATATGTGACTTGTCTATTAAACAGGTACGACATTTGTTGCTTGTTTTTTATCCCGTACAGAAAGAGCGTAACTTTTTTTAGCATCCCTTTTCCAACTGCAATGATGATTAGCGCAATGAGTCCTCCGATGACTCCCATATATATCCCGGTATAAATGACAAATACCCATCCTTTAAAAGCCCCTACTAATGCAAGAAGTTTTACATCTCCTGCTCCTATCCCGCCCAGAAAAAAAGGAACGATCAATAATCCTAACCCTGTAAAAAACCCAATAAGGGAAACGTACAATCCTTCTACACCGTTAAAAATGAGGTGAGTAAAAATAGCGACTAGCAGGACAGGATAAACAACCCTATTGTATATTTTTCTGCTTTTAAGATCTGTATACACCGATATCACCAGCGTCATGATTAATAGTAGATTAAGAAACATGTACATATCTCCTATGTTAAAAAATGGACTTTTTTAAAATAGCTCTGCAACAACATGTCGCAGAGCTTTTATCATATCTATCTAATTCGGTACTATTTTTCAATTAAAGAAACATTCATTAAGGATTTACTTGACTATTTACATTTTCAAACAATTTAGTAATTTTTGGACCAAATACGAGTAATACTGTTACTACTCCCGCTGCAATCAAGCCTAAAATTAATCCATACTCGGTCATACCTTGTCCTTCTTCTTCTAAAAATAACTCTTTTAACTTTTTCATCATGTTTACTTCCCCCTTGCTTTTATTTTAGTAGTTTTACGATTTGTCCTCTTTGAATGCTGTTTAACCGGATGCTGCCACTCTCTAATTCAATAACTGAAGTAGCTGCTGAAAACTTTTTTCCTACTTTCCCAGGCTGCAGATGTTCTTCCATTCCAACAATTCTCCAATCTTTGTCGATATACAGGACATCAATTGGAAACTTCATAAAAAACGTATGGATTGCATTACAAGGATAAAGATAAAGACCGGAACCCGAGGATAATTTCTGCCTAAACATCAAACCTTTTAACCTTTTAAAAAAGGTATTCGCAGATTCAATCGATTCAGCAATGATTTGAGCATTCTCCAGGTTGACCAATCGCAAACTACCACCACCTCCTTAAAATAAAAACACCCCCGCCATCTACCGAAGCGGGGGTGAAAAAATACATGCTTAAATCCACACAAATATTGCGTGCGCCCATCTTTCGGTAGCTGGCTGACATTGCGATTTACGCTTTAGTCCCTATAGCTTTGCGTCACTGGTTTTCACCAGGTTTGCCATTATCGAGATTTTGCATTTTTTTAAACAAAACCGATAATCTATTAATTTAATTAAATTATATGAATTATATATAAGCATGTCTACACATTTACACAATTTTTATATTTGTTTTCTTATTTATTTTCTTATTTTTCGATTTTATAAAGATTACTTAGGCCTTCATTTCCATAAAATCGATTCTTAAAATCGATAAAAATTTATTGTAAATCGATAAATAACTTGTTAAAATCAAAAGAAAAAATACATAAGTGAGGTGCTTTTTATGAAACCAGAAACACTATTTTTAAAGTTAGTTGTTATTCTTTTGGGCTTTCCAGTTCTTGCTCTGTGCATATTTTTGGTACCTGAGTTAGCTACGATTGCAGCGAAATTACTTCCAGAGGTTGATTATATAAAATGCCCGGTTTCTTTCATTTTTGATGCATCAACAATACCTTTTTACTTTGCTTTATATCAGGCTTTCAAGCTCTTACGCTATATTGACAAAAATAAAGCCTTTTCCGAATTATCTGTTATAGCCTTAAAGAAAATAAAATACTGTGCCATCACAATCAGCATCTTGCATGTGCTAGTCTTGCCGCTCTTCTATCTCTTTGCGGAAAAAGATGATGCCCCGGGTGTCATTTTTATCGGATTGGTTGTTCCTTTTGCTTCAATGGTGATTGCAGTCTTTGCTGCTGTTCTTCAAAAGCTATTAAAAAATGCCATTAATATAAAATTAGAAAATGATTTAACGATATGAGGTGAAAACAATGGCAATTATTATCAATATTGATGTCATGTTGGCTAAAAGGAAAATGAGCGTAACGGAACTTTCAGAGAAGGTTGGAATCACAATGGCAAATCTTTCTATATTGAAAAATGGTAAAGCAAAAGCGATTCGATTAACCACTTTAGAGGCAATTTGCAAGGCTTTAGAATGTCAGCCTGGGGATATTTTAGAATACAAAGGCGACGAAGACAGTCAAAGGTAATAAAGTTTGGTTAATAAACTCTGTAAAGGAAATTAGAACTTAATAGGACAATGATTAGAGGAGGGATAAATTTGAACATGAACAATTTGATTATTGAAAATATTGCAAACCCCCATGAGCTGGAGAGAATGTTTAGAAAAGATCCAAAAGCTTTTAAAAATTTATTCTCGGAAGCCTGGGAGCAAAACCCTGATTCGCAGGTTCTTTCCGTTTGGTATGAAAGATTGCATTTTAAGGAGACGACAACTACAAAACAACCTTCCTTGCTTCAGAAGGGTTTCATATTCATGGGCATGTTAGCCATTCTATCCGGGATAAGCGCTAGGATCATTTTCCATTTTGTCGAACAGCAAGCAATTGCTCCAATTAACCTTGCTTTCGGTATTCTTCCCTTTATTGCAGCCTATTTTGTATACAAAAATCGTCCCCAAAAAAATGTTCTTTACACCCTTTTCGTGTTGTTCCTAATCTCCGGGTTTTATCTTAATATGCTACCATTAAATAATAAAGACAGTATTATCCTTGTTTATTTACACCTTCCCATATTCTTATGGGGATTGACAGGGCTTGCATTTACAGGAAATGAATATTCAAAAAGCAGCACAAGATTAGCCTATCTTAAGTTTAATTTGGAATTTTGCATACTATACGCCAGCATGGCAATTAGCGGAATGCTGCTAGCAGCATTGACCATGCAGTTATTTAGCTTTGTCGGCTTGAATATAAAAGACTTCTATTTTAGAAATGTCATTTTATTTGGTGCTGCCGGACTCGCTGTTGTGGCTACCTACCTTGTATCTAGCAATCTAAAACTTGCTAAGAATATTACACCATATTTAGCAAAAATTTTTAGTCCTCTTGTCCTAGCTACATTGTTGGTATATCTTATAACGATTATTTGGGTCGGAAAAAATCCATTCTTGGACCGCAATTTCCTTATATCCTTCAACGGAATACTCCTTGGTGTATTGGCCATCACCATATTTTCCATAACTGAAAGTGACACAAACGAGAAAAAGAACATTTCAGATTATATAAACTTTGCCCTAATTGTTCTTGCCCTTATTATTGACAGTGTGGCTTTGTCAGCCATAGTGTTCAGACTTTCTTCTTATGGGATAACGCCCAACAGACTTGCTGTTTTAGGCGTAAACATACTTATCTGGGCAAATCTTATTTGGATCATGCTCTCCTATTTACGCTTTCTCCAAAACAAAACTGGACCTTTTGCCATCCAAGATGCCATCACTAAGTATTTACCGGTCTACGGACTTTGGGCAGCTTTCGTTACATTTACCTTTCCTTTCATTTTTAAATAGAAAGGCTCTATTTATGTAACAAAAGCATAGTCTCCTACTCAGTAAATTAAACAAGCCAATAACATACAAGTTTTATACATGACTTGATATATTATTGGCTTGCTATATTTTTGTAACTAAAACCTCATTTATTTATGATACGGTTCACCGTGATGTATCTAAGTGAGGTATGTATTAACCCTAATTACAAACTTACACAATTATAGTTTTACAGAACATTCAATCTAATAAATCAGCCCATTAATTGGTCCAAATTTTATTGTATCGGTCCAGTATCGGTCCAGTATCGGTCCAATATCGGTCCAGTATCGGTCCATACTTTATTGTATCAGTCCAGAATTTGGTCCAATCTTTGTGATATTAATGAAATACTATTTTAATCTATAATAGCTTGCTCTAGCTCTACCTTCTAAAACAATAATTTCTGCTTCCCTTAAACGTTGTAAAATACGTTTACTACTTGTAGATGAAAAGCCACATAACCTTTCCACATCAGAGCGTGTAATCGAGCCATTTTTATTCAAATAATCAATAATCATTGTTTTAGCCTGTATTTCATCAAAATCCTTATCTTTTGTGTATTCAATATTATCATCTAAATTTTCATATACTCGATGAGTAAACATATATTTATTTCTTGCTTCCCTTTGTAGAATATTTCTTTTTTGACAAAGTTTGTTTAACACATTTGCTGCAGATTGAGTTGTAATTTGAGCCACCTCAGCAGCCTTACCCAGTGTAATTGTTTTATTAGATTTAATATATTTCAAAATACAGATTTCTGATACAGAAAACTCACCGTTATTTTCTTCCTCTTTAGTAATAAACTTTAGAAATTCTATATCTTCCAAACTACTTCTTAAAGTTAAACTTACTGCTTCAGAATACAAATTATATTCGGGAGCTGATTTCCCTAAAGAAAGCATATCCTTAAAAATTATATCTACACCTTGACCAGAGCGCTGAACGTATTTTAGTTTTTGAAGTGTTTCTGCAATTAATTTATTTCTCGGAGAAGAAGGGTGGGTAATAATATTTGTACTATCAACTCCAGTTGGAAATGAACCAGGATTTTCTATAATAATTTCATTTGGATAAAACTTAACAAATATTGAGGAGTTACTTTCATAATCACGATGTGAGATAGCGTTAAGAAGTGCCTCTTGAAAAACATTAATCGGATAATCTTGAACTTCTAATTTAAATAGTCCCATTTGAATATTCTTTATTCCGTTTCTATCTTCAAAAAATTGTTGAATTCTATCTACACATTGAATTAATGGCATTTTTAATTCTAAACGTTTATTGTATTCAGTATGTCCCTCATTATATGTAAGAATAATTATTTCGACCTGGGGCATATACTTGGAAATCGCATCTTTTGTGCCAACAAATAACAATCCTGCAACAGTTAACTGAATTTCATCCCCTACGACATCTATCAATCTTAAGTCATTTAGGAACGTAATATTATCTGATTGATACAAAGTAGAATCTTTATCACGAGATTGAATTTTTAACTTTAAGCGTTCTACTTCCGTAAAATCTATATCTTTCTTAGTAGCTGGCTCTAAAATTTTTGCGGAATAGTCTCCTTTAAAACCCTTTATACTATTAGAGCTATACTCTGCTGGATATAGTGGTTTTGTATTTTTCCCTAATCTTTTATAGACAACACCTTTTGATGTAGCAATTATTTCTGGTGACTTTTGAACAGCGATTTTTAAAATATCCTTATCTCCTACTTTAATTATATCGATATCAGTAAAAAGTTTCGGTATAGTCCTATCATAAATACTTTCTATTATATTCTGCTCATCATAATCAGCACAACCGGTAATTTCTCCATCATCCTCTACACCAACAAGGATGACTCCACCATCTGAATTAGCAAATCCTACTGCCTCATTTGTTAAGATATTCATTAGTTCTTTTTTATTTACCTTAATCCAACTCTTAAACTCGCAGTTACTTATGGTACGGTTCCCCCCGATTAATCCGGTAAGCCCGGTACACCTGCTCCAGCAAAATCAGTCGCATCAATTGGTGCGGAAACGTCATTTTTGAAAAAGATAGCTTCTCATTCGCTCGCTTTAATACGTCTTTACTAAGTCCAAGTGATCCCCCGATGACAAAGGTTATTTTGCTTGTCCCATATGTAGCGAGTTTGTCGATGGTTTCGGCAAGTTCTTCTGATGATTTCATGCTGCCTTCGATTGCTAGGGCGATGACATATACGTCGTCCGCGATTTTTTCTAGAATTCGTGTGCCTTCTTTTTCTTTTACGATTTCCATTTCTGCTTCGCTTAGGTTTTCTGGTGCTTTTTCATCAGATATCTCAAGTAAATCCATTTTTGCATATGCAGATAAACGTTTTTTATACTCATCAATTCCTTGTTTTAGGTATTTTTCTTTTAACTTTCCAACTGATACAATTGTGATATTCACAACACATTCACCTCTTTACAAACATCTTATCCACAGAAGTTATCAACATATCCACAGATTTCATCCACATATTGTGTAGGAATTTATGTTCGGCACCATATCTGTCCCGTCATTTTTGTGATATTCACAGGTTTTCACCTTGTTATCCACACTGTGGGAAATCTCTTTTCTTTCTGCTATACCCAGAAAAAAACAGGAGAGATGGCTCTCCTGTGAATTAGTAATTTCCGCTTGTCAGTGTAACCGTAATAGACTCTTGCTTTGTACCTCTGTAGAAGCTCAGCTCCATTTTATCACCTATCTTCTTTTTATACAGCAGCGTTCGAAATTCAGTGATATTGTGAACAGGCTGTCCGTCTACGGCAACAATTACGTCATATTCCTTCATTCCACCCGTTGCAGCTGGCGAAGGGCTTCTCACATCCAACACAGCTACACCATAGGTAACCGAGTCAGGCAATTGCAATGTCTTCTTCCAATAGTAGCCGGGTATTTCATCAAGCGAGCGTAGTTCTACTCCTAAATAAGGTCGCTG
>NZ_JBXKMX010000152.1:0-3964 GCF_056992975.1 Ectobacillus sp.
CGAATTTGTGAGCATCCTGGAATCATTCAAGAACAGGTAGCAGATATGCTGAAAGTAGACCGAACAACAGCGGCACGTGCAATAAAAAAGTTAGAAATGAATGGATTTATTCGAAAGGTTAACGATGCGGAAAACAAAAAAATAAAGAAGCTTTTTCCAACTGAAAGAGCAAATCAAATCTATCCTTTTTTAAAACGAGAAGATGAATACTCAAATCAGGTTGCACTCACTGGATTTTCACAAGAAGAAATAGAAATGGCACGGAATCTACTCTATAAAATGAGAAAAAGTGTTGAAATAGACTGGGAGTTTGTCAAAAAAGGGGGGAAACGAGTGTATTAAGACGATTTTAGAAGGAAATATAAAAAAGAGGGAAACTCACAAATTTGTGAATTTCCCTCTTTTCATATTCATTCTTCATCAAATTTACATTCTTGAAGCGGAACCATCGTTGTTTTTTTCGCTACTTTATACCAAATCCAAACAATTAGAAAGACAGGTAAGCCAATGTAAGAAACAATAATGCTGTTCCAATCAATTTTGCCGTCTACAAAAGCAGAATAGCCTTGGCCGAGGATAACAATCGTACATAGAATAAGGGCAAATATAGGTCCAAATGGGAACCATTTTGCACGAAATGGCAGATCGTTTATTTCTCGTCCTTGGGCTACATATGCTTTGCGGAAACGATAATGGCTAATTGCAATTCCTAGCCATGCGATAAAGCCTGACATTCCAGACGCATTCAAAAGCCATGTATAAACAACGCCATCACCAAATAAAGAAGCAAGGAACGCTACAGCGCCAATAGATGCTGTAACAATTAATGCATTAACAGGAACTCCACGAGAATCGAGTCTTGCAAGAAATTTCGGTGCTTTTCCATCACGGGCTAAATCCCACAGCATACGAGTAGATGCGTACATACCAGAGTTACCAGCAGATAGTACAGCAGTTAAAATAATCGCATTCATAACAGATGCAGCAAAAGCGATCCCTGCACGGCTAAATACGAGTGTGAACGGACTAACGGTAACATCGCTGTTTGCTAAATCTGGGTTTGTAAACGGAATAAGACAGCTAATAACAAAAATAGCAAGCACGTAAAAGAGAAGAATACGCCAAAATACGCTTTTTACTGCTCGTGGAATAGATTTTTTTGGATCTTCAGTTTCTCCAGCAGCAACACCGAGAAGTTCTGTTCCTTGAAAAGAAAATCCAGCTGCCATGAAGACACCAATCGTTGCCATAAACCCACCATGGAACGGTGCATCCGCAATTGTGAAGTTTTGGAATCCGACGGCGCTTCCACCAATGATGCCAAAAATCATAGCGGTACCAACAACTAAAAAGATAATAACGGTAACGACTTTAATAAGTGAAAACCAATATTCTGCCTCGCCAAACCCTTTTACAGATAAGTAATTTAATAAAAACATTATTGCTAAGAAAAGAGCGCTCCATAATAAGGAAGATGTTTGAGGAAACCAAAATTTCATAATCATTGTTACAGCTGATAATTCTGCTGCAATGGTAATAGCCCAGTTATACCAATAGTTCCAGCCTAGTGCGAATCCAAGAGAAGGATCGACGAATTTCGTTGCATACGTACTAAACGAACCGGCTACTGGCATATATGTTGCCATTTCTGCAAGGCTTGTCATGAGGAAGTATACCATTATCCCAACAGCAATATAGGACACAAGGGCTCCACCCGGTCCTGCATTATGAATCGAATTTCCACTGGCAAGAAACAATCCTGTTCCAATAGTTCCGCCTAGAGAAATCATCGTTAAATGACGTGATTTTAATCCTCTGCGTAATTCAATGTGATTTGATGTTGTTTCATGTGATGAAACATGTCTAGCTGCACTTTCCATAAGTAACACTCCTAATATTTTGATATGGAAGGAGTGGGGAATAAAAAAAGCCGTCAAAAGGACTTGACGACGTTATATACTACCCCGCATCATGCCTTCCGTAAGATAGCTCATCACATGTGCCGGTTTTTGCACATGTGACAGTCCTGTTCCTATTCGAAAACAGTCCCAGCTCATGCTCCCAGAAAAAAGCACAAACTTCGGCAGCCTTTCCTTTCCAGACGGAGTCGGTTGATGTTCTCTGCATCTCGTCCGTCGTACTTTTAAAGGCCGCGACCTCTACCTCATCGGATTGATGAGGATTTTGTATAAAATTGTTGTAAAGACGTTGCCTATTATAGATTACATTTTGCTGAAATTCAAGTACTATACAAATAAAATATGATATTTTCTTATGATAATGATAAGTTGAACTTTAACTACGAGTGAGGATTTGATATGATAAGAAGTGCTGAGTAGAAGGAACTGGTGCGTTTTGTTTTGACTACGATGATATCTTACATCGTTAGATTGTTTATATACATTTTCATCGGAAAGGAATGCAATTATGATTAGTGAGCAAATGAATAAAGAAATTACGTCACGGCGTACGTTTGCAATTATTTCCCACCCGGATGCTGGGAAAACGACATTGACAGAAAAGCTTTTGCTCCTTGGTGGTACAATCCGTTCAGCAGGGACAGTAAAAGCGAAGAAAACAGGGAAATATGCAAAATCAGACTGGATGGAAATTGAAAAGCAACGTGGAATTTCCGTTACATCAAGTGTGATGCAAATTTTATACAAGGACCATCGAATTAACATATTGGATACACCGGGTCACCAAGATTTTAGTGAAGATACGTATCGAACGTTAACTGCCGTTGATAGTGCGGTCATGGTTATTGATGGAACAAAGGGGATTGAAGCGCAAACAATCAAGCTTTTCAAAGTATGTCGGATGCGAGGTATTCCCATTCTTACCTTTATTAATAAGCTAGACCGAGAAGGAAAAGAACCGCTAGAACTTCTTGCTGAAATTGAAGAAGTGCTTGGAATTGAATCGTACCCGGTTACGTGGCCTATTGGTATGGGAAAACGATTCCAAGGTACATATGATCGATTTGAGAAGAAAATAGAAGTATTCCGCGGTAACAAAGAATCTTTTTTCACTACCTTTGACGGTGAGCATATTACTGATGAAGTAAAAAAAGAAATTGATCCTTCTTACCTTGAAACTTTAACCGAAGAGCTAGCTTTATTAGATGAAGCAGGTAATGATTTTTCGGTTGAAAAAGTGAAAAATGGTACGTTAACGCCTGTATTTTTCGGAAGTGCGATTGCGAACTTCGGTGTACAATCATTTCTCGACGCATTTATCGAGTTGACTTCTTCACCACAGCCAAGAAATTCGACATCAGGAATGATAGGTCTTGATTATCCCCATTTTTCAGGATTTGTTTTTAAAATTCAGGCCAATATGAATCCGGCCCATCGCGACCGCATTGCATTTGTTCGCGTGTGTTCGGGTAAATTTGAGCGCGGTATGTCGGTGACGTTAGCACGTACGGGTAAAAAAATAAAGCTTGGCCAATCGCAGCAATTCTTAGCATCGGATCGGGAAACGGTAGAGGAAGCGTATCCCGGTGATATTATCGGACTGTATGATTCTGGAACTTACCAAATTGGAGATACCATTTTGGACGGAAATGATGTATTCCAATATGAAGCCTTGCCGAAATTCCCACCAGAATTGTTTATGAAGGTACATGCAAAGAATGCGATGAAGCATAAACAATTCGATAAAGGGATGACGCAGCTTGTACAAGAAGGAGCTGTGCAGCTCTACCGCACTCCGTTTTTTGGGGATTACATTTTAGGAGCAGTAGGGGAACTACAATTCCAAGTATTCGAATATCGAATGAAGGCTGAATATAATGTTGATATTGATATGGTTCCGATGAAGCATAGCATTGCCATGTGGACAAAAAAGGAAGAACTAGAAGACGATATGTTCGACTCACGGGTCATGCACGTTGAAGACCGAGAAGGAAATCCTGTACTTCTATTTGAAAATGATTTCGTATTCCGTATGTTCCAACAAA
>NZ_JBXKMX010000153.1:0-5588 GCF_056992975.1 Ectobacillus sp.
ATTTGAAAAATCCACGAATAATTGAATAATGGTCGGTGTTAACAGACCTATCTGATTTTGTAACATACGAATATTCTCTTGAATCGAATGAATTTGTTGTCTACTAATAAACTGTAAAATTTCTTCCTTTGACTTAAAATAGTTCAAAATTACTGTTTTAGAAATTCCCGAACAAATAGCAAGCTCATCAAGTGTTATGTCATATCCTTTCGTCGAAAATAATTCGATGGCTTGTTCAACGATTATTTGTATGCGTGTATCTTCACCCGGTTGCACAAATATTCTCCCCTTATGAATAAGTTCATTGCATAGCTCTGTTTTTACACAAGTTTATCATACAATGATCATGTTAATCGAAAAATTTTTCCATGCTTGTATGATCTTATTCTTTAGAAAGAGAAACATTACCTGTGCTAGGATCTACAAGATAATATCCAATTGTTGCACCATGGCCAAGACTTGCATCCTGTACTTGTTCATACACGTGAATAATATAAAGTCCCTTATCATTTGTTTGATCATATTCGGTAATATACCGGGAATTAGCAGGGATTTTCAAATAAGTGCGAACGGCATCTTCAGCCTGTGACTTTGTTAGCGGTTGATTTCCACTCGGACTTGCCGGAGACACCGTTGTTGATTGTTTGCCTCGTTTTTCCCGCTCCACTTCTTGCCAAAGTTGATTGGCTTGTTTTGCTAATGCTTTAATTTGTTCACTTTGCGAAGTAGTATCAGAGAGTTGTTTCAGAATAGTTTCTGCTTCGTCGTATTTCTTATCATTTGCTAAAGATTGTGCCTTCTGGAGTTGAGTTGTCATTTCATTTTGCTGTGTATCCCACTGATTTACTTTGTTAATAATAACACTTGCTTTTTCCTTCAATATGACTGTAATTTCTGAAGAATCTTTAGCTTCTACAAGTTGAGTCGCGTACGTTTTAGCACCTGCGTAATCTCCTTGCTCGATTGCTTGCACACTGCTTTGTATTCGTTTCGTTTCATCAATATATGTGATGACTTCCACTGTAGGACTTGCCTTTTGCGCCTTCGTTAAGTGCGTAAGCGCATTTCCATACTGATCATCTTTCAATGCTACTATAGCTGCATGAACTTCTTTATCATACTCTCCAATGCTACAAGCAGAGACCGATAAAAGGGCTACTGTACATACTAAAAATGCTACCACCTTTTTCATGTAATGCTCCTTACTATTCTCTATCATTCACTTTATGTTGAAAATGTTACCATATTACGACTATGAATGGATAGAAAAAGAACAGCGGAAATCTTAGAACAGAGTAGAAATTTTCATACCGTTAATACCGATAATATACTTTGTTTACTAATTAATTCTGTAATTGCCATTGTTAAATTTTCTGCAATATGCTCACTGTTGTATGTTGGGCTAAGTTGGACAATGCGAAGATCGTGGTTTTCTAGCTTTTTAGATGCTGGATACTCTTTATAGACGTTTGGGTGGATTGCCCATACTTCATGTACAGGACGAACGTATCTTGCCTCTCTTATTCCAAATAGATAATTGGATTTACAAGATAATACATATTGCGATAGCTTACGCATCGTTATTGTCTTATGCTTTACTCTCGTAATATCCCAGATATGGTGAAGCGGCCGATATTTAAAATCAAACAAGAGGCTTCCCATATAAGTTGCATTCAAATATATGTCCATCCGCATATCAGGACGATTACTAGTGCTTTCTGTATAAAGCGGATGATCATGCGACGTGTCCGCAGCATCTAATGGTATTTCCCCTTCATAGAAAAGATGGATGGTCATCGCATCTTTACATAATACAATCCTTGTATTCCCTTCAAGCGTTTGTAATCCCTCCTGTCTTTCTCTACCTTCAGAATAGAGCCATCCATCGACAGGTTGATAACACATTGTTTTCGTAAGAATCTGTAAAAATTGAATAAATCCCCAAATTTCATACAACTTATCCGTTCGCTTCCAGCGCAGCGTATCTTGCTTTAAGGAGTCCTGATTCTTCTTCCACTTCTGATACAACTGGAAAACAGCTCTGTATCTGGCATCAGAATGAAGACGGTGTGGCAATATAGATGTAGTACACTCCTCAATTTCTGAAAACCAAGCCGTTGTTTGAATCATGTATAAGAGTTGAAGAAGCCTGTTTATTCCACATAATGACGTAGTCAGATATTGGATTTCTTCTTTCATCTCTTCTGAAGATTGCATCGCTTCTAAGTATCCTTCACCCATTCGTTTCGTTTGAAGTAATTCCCGGTGAAGAAATAATACCATCTTCTTTAGGTAACGGTTTTCTGGTAAATTATACTCACACATCGTTATGGGTACTTTTCTTTCCTGACTTCTCTTTGGATAGGTTAACTGATATAGGATTGTTTTCGCATCCATCGTACGTACTTTCGAAATAGGAACAAGTGCATAATCCTTTTTTACCGAATAATTCACATGCGTAACTAAATCATTTAATGCAAAAAGTACCTGTTTCATATGAACTTCTAGAATACTACAATTCGTTATATAGGAGTTTGATAGCTGTAAACTAGGAGATTGAACCATTTCATATGCTAATCCTTTTAGAAAGCTCTCAATTTCTTCCTTCATGATTTGTAGTTGACCCGTTGTGATTTGTTTCGGCAGTACACGCAACATTGTATAATACGACACTCCGCAAACAACCCGAATGCAATAATCCCCAGGTATAAGAGGAAATTGATCATGAGAGAAAAGAAGCCTTTTCGTTGCAGATGGCAGAATATATGATTGGTTATCATCTTCCATTTCACCTTTATTTAGATTCCAGTCTAATCCCTCTACATAGAGTCTACACGTCTCATTTTCGCTCTGAAATAGCACATGTACATCAATATTTTCGCGAATCACGATGCATGTATCTTCTGTAATATCCCCCTCTTGCCTAGCAAACAAAACAGTTTCGACAACGCGGCGGCCCTGTTGCTCCAATTGTAGAGTGAACGGAACATGATTAGTATACATAGCCATAGTACTTCAACTCTTTTGCTTTTTGTTTAATCGCTTGTCTGGACTTTACGAAAGGGGATAAATGATCATAACGCTGTAGAATCTGTAAAAGCTTCGAATTGACTACTTCCTCGCTTTGCTCATCATACGTACCGATGAACGTTTTCCATACCTCCTCTGAACCTCTTATTTTCGTTAGCACCCGCTGCACGAATTGAAAGTCTAGGGCATCTGCCCGTGTCACATAGTCTGTATTTGGTACATTTCGAACATATGCATCTACCTGTCTAACAATTCTAGGACCAATGCCTGCTCTGGCATCGATATCATGCATCGCCTCGTGTACATCCCATAGCCATTGCAGTTCATCTTCACTCAGAGGAATAGCGGAAGATGACCGACCAAACTTTCGGTACGAATGATAATCCACTCTCTTATTCGAATAAAAAGTTGGATTTTCTTTCTCAATCCCTATGAAAGTAGAATATTTTACAACCTCAAGCGTGATTACATTTGCACGGTCTAGCACTTTATCAGAAAAATGATAAGTTGATTCATCCACATTTACCGTACCAACGAACATGACATTGTCGCCAATCGGAATACAAGGTGGATATTGCGAAGCATTATATAGCTTATTTGCCACATTTTCATTATACAATCGAAGAATACGTTCTTGCTTCTCCATCTCTAAAACAGACAAAAACTGTGAAAAATAATGCTCCACTCGTGCTAAATTCATCTCATCAAATGCAATGATATAAAGCTTCGATGTACGATTTTCTTCTTTAGCCGCATCGATTAACATATCGAGAAGCTTCGTATCACTTGGACGATAAATCATATTTGCAAAGTCTACGTAGCCAATTACATCTGAGTCATCCGTCCACGATGGACGTACAGGGATAAAAAGTGTCTGCTGTTCATTATGAATACCAAGAGCATCTGCGTAAGCGTGAATCAGTCTTGATTTCCCTATCCCGCTCATTCCTTGTAAAATAACGAGATGAGATGTTTTCATTGCAGCATGAAAATTCACTAAATCCTGCGCTGAATAGAGAAGACCAGAGCGACTTGTCAATTCGATAAAATGTTCAACAAACAAATCCTCTTCCAATTGCGATTGAGGAATGGGAATGTCACGTTCCACGACTGCAGCAGCCACTTCCTTCCCCCCATCGTCAGGAAGTACGGACTCTAACATTTGTCCTTCTCTGAGAAGTTCCTCCATACTGCTATGGGAATGAATATTCATATAGGCTAATGAATCAGATACCTCATATACATCATCCTTCCATCCTTCCGGGAATAGTTCAATTTGCAGCATCTTGTCAAATAGAAAACAAAATCCACCATGTGCATACGAATGACTTATGAAAGGACCAATGACATACGTTTTTTCTTCATCTTCCTTCCATAAAATAAACCTCGGTGATTCATTCGTATCGATAGACAGTTTTTCAATTTTTCCTACATGCTTCTTCATGATTAATCGTTTGCAAAATTCTTGAAATGTATAGCCATGCTGCTTTTCACTAAACACCGGAATCGGTTCAAATCGGTCCCCATTTCGAAATGAATCTGATTTCCGAACTAATTCAGTTTCTTTAGCTAAATATATATCTTGCGAAGTAGTCGCTTTTTTTGCTGGTCGAAATACAAATAAATAATTTTCTAGAAAACCCCGTAATTCTCTTTCCCTTTCATAATCGAGCAATGTTACTTGATCATCGAAGCCAAATCGCTGCAAATCCGTTGCATAACACGCAAAAAAGGTAGCACTATTTAAATGATTTGGTTTTGTAGAAACTTTCTTAATCCAAAATTGAACGGTATTCTGACTATTTACAAAGACACTTTTTGATTTACGAAATTCATTTTCAATCTCTTCATTCGTGGCAAGTACTCCTAACAAGCAGAAATCCCATTGTTTCATCATCGCATTCTCTCCCATTGTATAAATTGTTCAAGCGTGTAAAACTCCTTTAACTGCTCAGGTCGAAGTGATTTTTTTACGTTTCGTAGTACAGACGGTGGCAACGAAAACCGCAATACGCATACAATTTCATAATCCTCAAATGCATGTGTATCAAAATCTTTCACTTGATCTAACGAAAGAAAAGGATGCCCGGACAATTTTTTCTTCTGTACATCTCCTACCACCATATAGGGTTGTATTGCTGCCTGCTGATCAGCAGCAAGCTCATTTGTAACACCCATCTGCAATCTATGAATCTCTTCTTCGCATTGCCGAATGATACTACAATAATGTTCATGTTCCTGCCCCTTTTTCTCTATTTCTTCTTGTAAACTTGCAATAATACGCTGTTGTAATGTTAATTCATATTCAAATTCATTATTCCTATTCTCCATTTCTTCAATGATTTGTTTATATTTCTTTACATCTCGTTCATATTTTTTCACTACTTGATCTTTTTGCAGTATATACTGTGATTTACTTGCTAGTTGATCGACCATTTCATTATATTTTGTCTCTTGTTTTTTTATCTTTTCCTCAAATTGTTCAATAAGAATTTGCATATGGTGCACTCTACTACGATTGCGATCTTCATTTGTAACCGTTTGCATATCCTTTTCTA
>NZ_JBXKMX010000154.1:0-2170 GCF_056992975.1 Ectobacillus sp.
TAGGGGGATTCCACATGCAACATGCATTCATTACACTCGTTCCAAAGTCGACGAAGCAAGAAATATCCATACAAGATGTGAAGGATTTATTTACATACTATAAGCAAATTACTACCAAAACGGGTTCACAACTTTCTTGGGGGTATTCTGAAACCGCTTTTCCCTACGAAATCATTGATAAGTCCGATACAACAATCCATTTAAAATCAAATCATGATCGTTATCAATCAATCTATGTAGGAGTGGGTATTGAAGACAATCAACATTTTATTCAAATTACACTTCCTGATAGCGCTACCTACGGAGATAAAGGTAAAGCAAATGAGTTTTGCCGCTTTCTAGCAAAAAAATTACAAGGTGAATTACACCTCTTTAACGATCGCGTTATGTATTTTTACAAACGTTAACTCCCAGTTTAATTTGTACACTTCTTTAATTAAATATGATGTATTCTCGTTACTCATCTCTGTCTTGCTGTGTGCCTTAAAAGGTGCAGATCATTTAAAAGAATAGCGATGGGTAACGTTTATGTTTTTCGAACAACTAATTATACATATTATACCATGATTTCAATATATTGTTTTTAACCAGACTTATTTTTTTCCATCAAGTCTTTTTAAACTTCCCCATACTTAATTTCAAAAAAGAAAACGAATCATGCTATAAATAAAAAGGAACAATAGTCCATTTCTTACAGTCATACGAAATGCATACCGCCTTTTCTGTAACATGTAATTAGCAACTACATATGCTACATACAAAAATACTGCAAATAACATGATCTTAGCTCGTAATTTATCATGAGGTGAGATAAAAACGATTACAGAATAACTAAGCCCTAGTAGCATGTGATATATTCCAACAATGGTTGCTTTTTTCATGGTACCTACTCCTTACCTACACCAGTCCTACAATACTATATGGCCATAGAACATCTTTTAGAAGACAAAAAAGAAGCATTCAAGTAGAATGCTTCTTTTTTGTCTTACTATAAAAAATCTAAAATGCTATTACTTCACAATGTGGATTGGTGTTCCTAATGCTACTTCTGCTGCTTCCATGGTGATTTCACCCAATGTTGGATGCGCATGAATGGTTTGCGCAATATCTTCTGCTGTCATACCTGCTTCAATTGCTAAACCTAGTTCAGAAATAATATCAGATGCACCTGCGCCCGCCACTTGCGCTCCTAATATTAAGCCATCTTCTTTACGCGTAATAAGCTGTACAAACCCATCAGTGCTATTTAGTGATAGCGCACGACCATTTGCTCCAAAAGGAAATTTAGAGGCATTCACGTCAATGCCTTCTGCTTCAGCTTGTTTTTTTGTATAGCCAACAGATGCTAATTCAGGATCTGTAAAGCAAACTGCTGGGATACCCACATAGTCAATTTCAGACGAATGACCACTAATAGCTTCTGCTGCTACTTTTCCTTCATAAGATGCTTTATGAGCTAACGGAGGACCTGGAACAATATCACCAATTGCATAAATATTTGGTATATTTGTTCGACATTGTTTATCAATTTCAATAATTCCGCGGTCATTAACCTTAATTCCCACTTGCTCTAAGCCCATTTCACGTGTATTAGGACGACGTCCAACTGTAACTAGTACATAATCTGCATCAATCGATTTCATTTCACCTTTTGCTTCGAAATGAACCGTAACGCCGTCTTCTCTTTCATCTACAGATTTACCAAATGCTTTCGTAAAAATTTCTACATTGCCTTTTTTCTTAAGACCTCTTTTTACAATCGCACTCATAGATTTTTCGAAACCAGATAGAATTTCGTCGCCTGCTTCAAGTATCGTAACTTCCGTACCAAAATTGGCGTAAGCTGTACCTAATTCCATTCCAATATAACCGCCGCCAATAACGACTAGTTTTTTCGGAATTTCAGGTAAATTTAATGCGCCTGTTGAATCAATCACTCGTTTTGAAAAAGAAAAACCTGGAATCTGAATTGGTGTAGAACCCGTTGCTATAATTGCATTTTTAAAGTTGTAAGTTTGGGCAGATGTTTCCGTTAGCGCACGCAAAGAATTGTTATCTACAAAAAATGCTTCGCCGCGAATGATGTCAATTTTATTTCCTTTAAGGAGTGTTTCGACTCCTCCCGTTAATTTATTGACAACGCTTTGTTTCCAAGCTTGTACCTTTGAAA
>NZ_JBXKMX010000155.1:0-9199 GCF_056992975.1 Ectobacillus sp.
CAGTAGATGTAGCCTTGCAAGACTTAGTTGAAAATTATGAAAACACATACTATTTATTAGGATCGGCAGTTGGTCCGCATCCATTTCCAACTATCGTTAAACATTTTCAATCCGTAATCAGCGAAGAATCCAAACGTCAAATTTTAGAAAAAGAAGGAAAACTACCTACGGCTGTTATTGCTTGTGTAGGCGGAGGAAGCAATGCAATCGGAGCTTTCGCTCATTATCTCAATGAACCATCTGTACGATTAATTGGAGTAGAGCCAGCAGAAGCAGCCGCTGTATCCGAAGGAGTTTCTGCGATAATTCATGGATTTAGATGCCTAACCTTACTAGACGAAGAAGGAAATCCAAAGCCAACATATTCAATTGCAGCAGGCCTTGACTACCCAGGAGTTGGTCCAGAACATAGCTTTTTAAAAACAAATGGTAGGGCCGAATATGTAACCGTAACGGGACAAGAAGCGTTAGAAGCCTTTCAAACTTTGTCAAAAGTAGAAGGAATTATTCCTGCATTAGAAAGCTCTCACGCAGTTGCCTATGCAATCAAGTTTGCAGCCGAGCTATCAAAAGACGATGTTCTCATTGTTAATTTATCTGGTCGCGGTGATAAAGATGTGGAACAAGTTCACGAGATGCTGAAAGCGAAATAAAACTATACTCAGGATGACGAAAACTTATTATGTAGTAGGCAAGATGACTGTTCTTTCCGTCATCTTGCTTTTTTGTGATTTAGAGGCACAACATACCGCCTTTTGCTCCCACTATAGCCTGTTTCCTACAACACAAATACATTTACAAAAAAGGAAAACACTATTATCATAGAGAATATAACCTCAATGAAAACGTTTTCAATCATCTCCAAAAGGTGGGATTGCCATGGAAACTGAAGGTAACTTTCTGGTAGGACTGTTTTGGGGCGTTATGTGTAGTATTCCGTTGTGGGTTTCCTTTTTCGGTTGGTTAAAGCTTCTCACTCGTGTGTTTTCACACGGATAAGATGGATTGGCTTTTGTTATTCATACAAAATGAAACGAACTTCCAATCTAGAATTGAAAGTTCGTTTTTTACTATCATTAAATTTTACAAGAACCATCCGTACAACCTGCTCCATCATTGTTAGAACCGAATACTTGTAATGGCTTGTTGTTCTGTTCTTCTTTCCATACATTTTCCATTACTTCCAAGAACACTTCTACCGGTTGTGCACCAGAAACAGCATATTTTCGATTGAATACAAAAAATGGAACTCCTTGGACTCCTAATTCTTCTGCTTCTCGCTGTTCTTCTTTTACTTCATTTCGGTATGTTCCCTCTTCCAAAATACGCTTTACATCTTCCTGATCTAATCCAACTTCACCAGCAAGCTTTAACAAATTTTCCAGTTCACCGACATCCAAGGAATCGGTAAAGTATGCTTTCATAAGCCGTTGCATCATTTCAGTCATCTTTCCTTGTTCCTTTGCATAATGACTTAAACGATGTGCAGCTTCTGTATTCGTTAACACAATGCCATCCATATTAAAATCAAGACCAATTTCCTTTGCTTGCTTGGAAATTTGTTCATTATTTGCCTTCGCTTGTTCAACGGAAACACCGTACTTCGATGCGATTGCTTCATGAATGTTTTGTTTAGATCCTCTCGTAGCAGAAGGATTTAATTGAAAACTCTTAAATACAAGTTCGACATCTGCTTTATGATTAAATTGCTCAAGCGCAATATCAAATCTTTTCTTACCAATGTAGCAAAATGGACATGCTACGTCTGACCAAACTTCAACTTCCATATGTGTAACCCCCTTTATAATTAGCTATCCTACAACTATTATCTATATAGTAACTATAAAAAGCAAATTCCTGAATCACACACTCAAAGTTGACGGTCGCAAAGTAATTCTACTATGATAATCTTATTGTATTCTTAATACAAATAAAGATAGTTTTCTAATACACTATATTTACAGTGGTTACCGAACTACCTTTTTATTAGAATACGAATGGAGAGAGGATGAAGAGTATGAGTACGACGAATGCAACAACATCCGTATCAATAAAATCGCTAATTGGTCCATTGTTAGCCGTTATTGTTGGTATGATTATGGTCATTCTCGATAGCACTGTGGTAAATGTAGCACTACCAGGATTAGTAAAGAACTTTGGCAGTACAGTTTCAACGTTACAATGGGCTATTACTGGCTATACCCTTGCCCTCTCTGCTGTTATTCCATTAGCAGGATGGATGACAGACCGTTTTGGCGCAAAACGGATTTTTCTCATTACAATCGGTCTGTTCACAATTGGTTCCGTTCTTTGTTCCCTTGCTCAGACACCTGAGCAATTAATTATGTACCGTATTATTCAAGGTATAGGCGGAGGAATGGTAGCTCCGATTGGCATGGCCATTATCTTCCGAATTGCTCCCGAAGGAAGGATAGGTTCTGTCATGGGGATGCTCGGTATTCCGATGCTGCTTGCTCCTGCTCTAGGCCCTGTTCTATCAGGATGGCTCGTTGAGTATGCATCTTGGCACTGGATTTTCCTTATCAATTTGCCGATTGGGATCATTGCCATTTTAATCGGAATTCGCTTTTTGCCTACCTTTGAAAGCAAAACGGTGCCAACGCTAGACATATTAGGTATCGTATTGGCACCAGTCGCATTTTCCATGCTTGCCTACGGAATCAGTGAAGGCGGAAAAAGCTGGAGCTCTCAATATACCTTGACAGGATTAGGAATCGGAGGCGCTGCTTTACTACTTTTCATTTTTGTAGAATTCCGTCAAAAGCAACCACTTCTTGAGCTCAAAGTATTCCGATCATCCGATTTTACAAGAGGTATTATCGTAGCTTGGATTGCTCAAATTGCATTATTCGGCTCTATCCTACTTATTCCTTTATATTTACAGACGGTGAAGGGCTACGGTTCGTTTGAAACGGGATTATTATTACTTCCACAAGCATTAACCTCCGCGGTATTCATGCCAATCGGTGGACGGTTATTTGATAAAGTAGGCGCTCGTCCCATGGCCATTGCAGGATTCACCATTATTACGGGTGCATTATTTATACTCTCTAAGATTACAATTGATACGAGTAACGGTTACATTATCGCTGCACTTGTGATGATCGGAGCAGGTATGGGATTTTCAATGATGTCCATTAATACGCATGTTTTGCAGGCAGCTCCTAAGAACTTGGTAAGCCGGGTTACACCACTTACTACCGCAGCCCAACAGGTTATGGTTTCCTTTGCCGTTGCAGGAATGACTGGCTTTCTTACATCAAAAATGTCGCAGCATATGACAGAAACAAAAAATCCTCTTGTAGCTACTTCGTCAGCCTATGATGATACATTCTTTCTTGCAGCTAGCATCGCAGCGATCGGAGCTATTGTATCGTTGCTTCTTCGAAAACCTAAAACACTGTCAGAAGAACCGACGAATGAAACACCAGCACCAATCATAGAATCGTAAATGTGAAAAAAGCCTCATTCTACTAAAAAGGAGTATGACATCTTGTCATACCCTTTTTATTGATATGCTTCTTTTACCTTTAGTCGCTTTCCTTTTATCGTTGTTTGCTCCATAGCCTTAAGTACAATCGGACCTTTTCCATTCAAAATGTCCACATAGCTTACATGATCCTGTATCGTAATAATCCCAATATCGTCTGCTGTCACGCCTGGAATTTTGGCAATCGTCCCTACAAAATCGACAGCTCTCATTTTTTTATTCTTTCCACCATTAAAGTAGAGCTTCATAATTTCTTGATTGAGCTTTGCATTTCTATCCTGCTTAATAACCGGACGCATGTCCATTTTTTCGTCAAATGCAGCTTTGCACCTTGCTACTTCCTCTTTAGAAGGAGCTTCTCTTCTTGGTATTTCAAATCCAAGATACGTCTGTAGCTCGTCTATATATTTTTCTTCGTATGGTGTAAGAAAGGTAATGGCTTTTCCCGATTTCCCTGCACGCCCTGTTCTACCTGTTCGGTGCACATAGCTTTCTTTTTCAAGAGGAAGGTCATAGTTAATCACAAGTGTAATATTTTCAATGTCTATCCCTCTGGCGGCCACATCAGTAGCGACTAAGTATCGGAACTTTCCTCTCTTAAAATCATTCATAACCGAGAACCGATCCTCCTGCATCATGCCACCGTGAATTTCATCACAGGAATAGCGATCATGATCAAGTCTATCCCATACTGAGTCGACTTGCTCTTGCGTTCTGCAAAAAATTATACAGCTATCCGGATTTTCAACGGTTGTTATATCACGAAGAATACTGTACTTCTCCTCTTCTCTAACCTCAACAAGCGAATGTTCGATTCGTGCTTCCGTATGTTCCGTAGGAGGGATAATAATTTCTACTGGGTTGTTCAAATACGCATGGCATAGTGTTTCAACATTTTTTGGCAATGTGGCCGAGAAAACCATTGTCATTCGGTTTGTTGGCAATGCTTGCAAGATGGCCTCCACTTGCTCAATAAACCCCATACTTAGCATTTCATCTACTTCATCGATTACAAAATATTTCAGCTTATCTAAAACAAGCGTTCCTTTTTCAATATGATCTAATACCCGCCCTGGTGTTCCAACAACTATATGTGTTTTTTGCTTTAATTCTAATTTTTGCGCGGCAAACGGTTGCTTACCATAAATAGCTGTCGCTTTTATTCGTTTCAATCTTCCTATATTGGAAAAATCCTCTTTCACTTGAGCAGCGAGCTCGCGTGTTGGTGTAAGGATTAATGCTTGCGGCTTATTTTCTTCCCACTCGACCATTTCACAAAGCGGAATAGCAAAGGACGCCGTCTTCCCGCTTCCTGTTTGCGCCTTAACAATCAAATCTTTCCTTTCCAAAGCAGCAGGTATTACCTTCCTTTGCACCTCTGTCGGAACCTCATAATGTAAATAAGCAAGCGCCTGAATAATCTCCTCACTTAACTGATAATCGGTAAAACGTTTATTCATAGGATAACCTCGTTTTGTTTTAGGATCGATTGCAAAAGCAGTCTTCATATCTCATTATACTGGAAATTTGCTCATATAAACATGCAGAAAAAAACTGCCTGTTTCAGAAAACAGACAGCACAAATGCAAAAAAGAGGTCTGCTGCAATAACCCACTTGCAGTAGACCTCTTTTTATAAGTATATGTTGATTAAGCTTGTTTAGCAGCTTGAAGTTCAACAGAAATTTTCACATCGTCACCGATTAATACGCCACCAGTTTCTAATGCTGCATTATACGTTAAGTTGTAATTGCTACGTTTGATGCTTCCTTTTACAGTGAAGCCAGCTTTTTCATTGCCCCATGGATCTTTTCCTGATCCTTCATATGTTACGTCAAATGTTTCAGAACGAGTTACGCCATGAAGTGCAATATCACCAGTCATTTTGTATTCATCTTCACCAGTTTTTACAATGTTAGTAGCTACAAATGTAAGCTTAGGATTTTCTTCTACATTGAAGAAATCAGCAGAACGTAAATGTGCATCACGATCAGCATTACGTGTAGAAATACTTTCTAAATCAATATCAAATGAAATAGTAGCAGTTGTTAAATCAGCTGGATCCGCTTCAATTTCAGCACTGAAAGATTGGAAAGCACCCTTAACCTTAGAAATCATCATATGTCTAATAGAAAAATCAACGTCTGTGTGTGCAGGATCTAAAGCCCATTTTGAAATTGTCATTTTAATATACCCCCGAATTTGTTTTTAGTTTTGGTTTTTTTAATTAAATTCTTACTACACTTATTATTATATTTACTTACTTTAAGTATGTCAATTACTTTTTAGAAAAAACTATATTTTTTCTATTATAACTATATAATACTTGTTTATCCCTTCAACAACAAAGGTATGGAATGAATCCATACCTTTGTTCACACACTTCATTCCAGCGTACTGCTTTGCTTTTGTTGGTGTATCATATTATAATAAGCCCCCTTCTTTGCAAGTAAAGAAGAATGACTACCTTGTTCCGTAATTTCACCATGGTCAATTACCATAATGGTATCTGCATCTCGGATTGTATTAAGCCGATGTGCAATGATAAAGCTCGTCCGTCCCTTCATAATATTCAAAAGAGCATCTTGGATATGAAGCTCTGTACGTGTATCAATGCTACTTGTTGCCTCATCTAATATTAATATAGAAGGATTCGCTAAAATTGCCCTCGCAATCGCCAATAACTGTCTTTGCCCTTGACTTAAGTTCCCACCATTCTCTGCTAATTGCGTCTCATATTGTTCTGGAAGACGTCTTATAAATACGTCTGCATTTGCCATACGTGCCGCTTCCTCTATCTCGTAATCGGAAGCATCAATATTACCGTATCTAATATTTTCTTTAATGGTACCTGAAAATAAATATGTATCCTGCAGCACCATACCAAAGCACCTTCTTACACTATCTCGCGTATAGTCCCGTATATCTCTTCCGTCAATAGTAATTCGTCCAGCAGATACATCATAAAAACGGGTAAGTAGATTAACAATTGTTGTCTTTCCAGCTCCCGTTGGTCCTACAAGTGCTATATTGCTGCCTTCCTTAGATGAAAAGCTAATATGATTCAAAATCGGTACATCCATTCGATATCCAAAGCTAACATCTTCAAATACAACATGCCCCTTCGGATTTGCTAGGGCAACTGCTTGCGGCACGTCGGGCTTCTCCTCTTGTTCATCCAGAACTTCAAACACCCGCTCTGCGCCTGCAATGCCCGATTGCAGCGTATTAAAGATATTTGCTAAATCATTTAACGGTCTGACAAATTGTCTAGAATAACTTAGAAAACTTGCTATAACCCCAACCGTAATCAAACTTTTCACCGCTAATATCCCGCCAACAATTGCAACAGCTGCAAATCCAACATTATTGATTACATTCATGATTGGCATTAAAAAGCCAGACCAAATTTGTGCCTTTAATCCTACGTCGCATAGCTTTCGATTAACTTCATCAAACTCCTTAATTGCTTTTTCCTCATGGTTAAATGCCTTTACAACATTCCAGCCTGAAATGGTTTCTTCAACTTGACTATTTAAATTTCCAAGCTGCTCTTGCTGAGATTTAAATAAGACACTTGTTTTCCTCGCAATCGTCCTTGTAAGAAAAAATACCATCGGAACAGTAATGAGGCTTGCTACTGTCAAAAGAGGGCTGAGCACAACCATCATGACAAAAGAACCAACAAGCACAATAAGCCCCGACATAAGTTGCGTAGTAGACTGTGAAATTGTCGTACTCACATTATCGATATCATTCGTTAGTCGGCTCATAATCTCTCCACTTTGCCGCGTATCAAAAAAGGAAATCGGTAGCTTTTGCAATTTGTCAAATAAGGTGCGTCTCAAGCTCATAACGATTCGCCCGGAGACACCTGCCATTAGCCAACCTTGCAAAAACGTAAGAAAGGCATCTATTATATATGCCGCCGCTAAAGACACAATCGCAATTTCAAGCATCCCAAAATTAACCTTTCCAGAAGAAGACATGGAATCAATTGAGACGCCTATTAAGTAAGGAGCCGCAAGCGTTAGCACTGAATCCAGTACGATAAAGAAAAAAATAAGTAGCAACAACTTTCTTTCCTTCCCGAAGAAAAGCCACAATCGCTTCAATGTTTTTTTGGCATTCTTCGGTTTCACAACAGGGCCTCTTCCCTGGTGTCGCCCAAAACCTCCTCCAGGTCTCATAACTCCATTTAGCATAGGACGGTCTATTCCTTTTGATTGTGCCATGTTTACACCACCTTGCCTACTTGTGATTGGGCAATTTCCTTATACAATTTGCAGCTCTTTAGCAGCTCCTCATGCTTCCCAATCCCGACGATTTCTCCGTGATCCAATACAAGAATCTTGTCAGCGTCCATAACGGAACTCATACGCTGTGCAATAATAAGACGGGTAACAGAAGCATAGGCTGCAAGTGCCTTCTTTATTCTTCCTTCCGTTGCTACATCAACCGCACTGGTACAATCATCTAAAATGAGAATTTCCGGTTTTCTTACGAGTGCTCTTGCAATAGCGAGGCGCTGCTTCTGACCTCCAGAGAGATTCACGCCACCTTGTCCAATTCTCGTTTCATAACCTTCCGGACAAGCAGTAATAAAGTCATGTGCACCTGCCATCTTTGCCGCCTGCTCGATTTCCTCTCTCGATGCGTCTTCTTTCCCCCAGCGTATATTATCGAGAATCGTACCGGTGAATAATACGTTTTTTTGCGGAACAATTGCGATTTTATCACGCAATACTTTGGGATCCATCTGTCTTACGTCTACCCCATTAATTTTTATAAAACCTGACGTCACATCATAGAAACGCGGAATTAAACTAATCATACTGCTTTTCCCCGATCCTGTTGATCCGATAATCCCAACCGTTTCCCCTGGCACACAATGAAAGGTTACATGATTGACAACTGGATCACCTGCTGCCCCCTTGTAGGAAAAACAGACATCCTCAAAGTCAATTCTTCCTGTTATCTGTGCTTCACTATCATTCTTACTCCAAGTCATATGATTTTCCTGTAAAAATACTTCATTAATACGACCGAAGGAGGCTCTTGCCCGAACAAACATCGTTAACACCATAGAAATAATCATCAATGAAAATAAAATTTGCGTGATATAGTTAATGAATGCAATCACGTGGCCAATCTGCATTTGTCCATGATTGACTCCCAGTCCTCCTAGCCAAAGCACCGCAACAATTCCAATGTTTACGGTAAGTGCAATGGCCGGGTTAAAGCCTGCCATAACGCGGAGTGCAGCAATCGATCTGTTTTGATATTCTTCATTCACTGTTTTAAATTTAACACCCTCATAATCAAAGCGGTTAAATGCCTTCACAACCCGAATGCCAGACAAGTACTCTCTTACGACACGATTTACACGATCAAGTGCCTGTTGTACACTTAAAAAAAAGGGAAATCCAATTCTCATATTCAACCAAATTAGGAGTCCAACAATGGGAACAATGACCGCAAGCACAACAGCCAAATGGGGATTTAGACGAATCGCAAGAATCAAGCTTCCAATCCCAATTAAAGGAGCCTTCACAAAAATCCGCATTAACCCATTTACAAATACTTGAACCTGCGTTACATCATTGGTTAGTCTTGTAATTAAGGACGCCCGGTCGAATTCATCGATATTCTCAAAACTTAGCATTTGGATTTTCCGAAACAAATCGGC
>NZ_JBXKMX010000156.1:0-5734 GCF_056992975.1 Ectobacillus sp.
TTCTCAAGCCGATAACCCACGATTCGATAAATATGTCCATCGTTTTCATGAAACTGCACCGTATCATTCAGCTTATACTTGAAATAGCGAAACATCATCTCTCACCCATTTCTAGAAGTTTCTTTACCACATACTATTGTCAAAAGGATAGGTAAACTATTCATTTGTTTTCCATATAGTTTAATGAGAAAAGCAACGCGATTCATCAAGAAATCGCGTTGCCTTTTGGTTTTACTTTAATAACTTTTTGATGAGGTTCAGTCCTTTTTCACTCGGATAATAGCGGAATTTAAAATCAAATTTCGTACTTTGAGTAAGTACACTCTTCTGATGAGAAAAAGAATAAAAGCTATATTCTCCGTGATACCCTCCTATTCCACTTTCACCAACTCCTCCAAATGGTAAATATGGATTTGACAAATGATAGACCGTGTCGTTTATACAACCGCCGCCATAAGAAATTCGGTCAACAATCTCATCTTGTATCTTTTTACTTTCCGTAAATGCATACAAAGCAAGTGGTTTCGGATGATTTTGAATGGCTAAAATGACGTCCTCTAAATTTTCATAAGAAAGAACGGGAAGAATAGGGCCAAATATTTCTTCCTGCATAACGGCATCCTCCCATAAAATGTGATCTAAAATAGTAGGAGCAATGGCAAGCTGCTTTTCATCTTTCTCTCCTCCTACGACAAGAGTTCCGTCTGCTAAAAATCCTGCAAGGCGTCGGAAATGACGCTCACTTACAATATGCGTATATTGATCATTTTCAAGTGGATACCTCCCATAGATGACTTCAATTTCCTTTTTCATATGGGATAGCAATTCTTCCTTGACTGCCTGATGAACATACAAATAATCAGGAGCTACACACGTTTGTCCTGCATTTAAGAACTTACCCCATACAATTCGCCGAGCGGCAAGTTTTAAATTTGCATCATAATGAACAATACTTGGGCTTTTCCCCCCGAGTTCTAAAGCAACTGGAATTAATTGCTTGGCCGCTGCTGTCATAATAATTTTTCCAACATTCACGCTACCCGTAAAAAATATATAATCAAGAGGCTGCTCTAATAACTCGGTTGTTACTAAAGCGTCGCCCTCTACAACTGTAATGTAATGCCGTTCAAATATTTCCCCTATTAGCTTTGCAATAACCTCTGATACGGTCGGCGTTAATTCCGAAGGTTTAACAATGGCGGTATTTCCTGCAGCAATCGCCCCAATCAACGGTGCTATCGCTAATTGAAATGGATAATTCCAAGGTGCGATAATGAGCGTCACTCCATACGGCTCTGCAACAATTTTTCCGGTTGAACCAAAATTTAGAAGTGCACCTTTCGTTTTCTTTGGTTTCATCCAAGAAGAAAGATGCTTTTTAATAAAGGAAATTTCCTTATATACATAGCCAATTTCTGTTGTATACGAATCAAACTCAGATTTATGTAAATCCTTTTGAAGCGCCTCTATAATTTCCTTTTCATACTTCTGAATCCCTTTATAAAGAGCATCTAAATGAAGAAGCCGAATTGGAAGAGCACGAGTTTGCCCACTGTAAAAATATTTCTTCTGCTCTTGTACCAATGACGAGAAATCCATCCTGTTCACGCCTTTCGTCTTTAAGTTTAAACTGTTGAACATTATAGTTTTATCTTTACTATGCCACCATCCATTCCTCCTGTCAACTGATTCCATTTAACATCGAACCATACAAACTGGTAGAACTTTCGGAGGTACTGGTTTGATTACCGCTTCGAGTGTGATTCACTGTTGGCAGGCTTCAATCCTCTCGTTTGATTACCGCTTCGAGTGTAAATCAAGGCAGACGAGCTTCAAATTAATCATCTCTATAAAAAAAGGGCACTGAATTTCAGTGTCCTCGAACTTACCTACCAGTTTTCTTTTTCGTTTACTTCTTTTTAATCCAAACCGCTCCAGCTGAGTTGTCATTCGCTTCTCCTATTACTCGGAATTGTAAGCCGTAGGTTGGAACGTTTCGACCTGCATCTGGAATCAATGGATCTACATAAGATTTACTATCATCGAATGTAGTAACACCTGGAAATCCTTTGTAATCATAAATACCACGTGACGGAGAGTTCACATACCAAGACGGAGTTCTATCATAAGAAAACGCCGCATCTGCTATTTGATAGCGCGTGCTATTCGTTATAGTTGGTGCACCATCTAGACTTCCAACAATCGCTTGCGGATGGGAATCCACGACTCCAATGAATCCTTCACCCGGATGCACGCCAGTCCAGTTATCTAAATAACTATCATCCGCATACCAAACAACGAGGCCAGTATTGTATTTAGGTCCACGTGCAAATTGTAAGGCAACATCAGCACCTGCATAATTTCTCCACTCTAGGTAATAATAATGTTTCTTGAGATCAAAACCACTTGATGAGACAAATCCATCTAGCGTAACCGCTGGCGTGCCTTCCGCATCATCACTAAATACGGTTTTCCCGTCTACTGTTAACGATAGATTATCCAGCGCAAACCCATTCAGTGCTAAACCACCGTCTGTTATATATTCAAACTGAAGCTTGACTTTTTTGCCTGTAAATTTACTTAAATTATACGACTTAGCAACCCAGTTTCCGTCAGTCGTATCCATTCCGTTTTTTACATTTTCATCACCGAGCGTATCAATTTCTTCAAGTTTTCCTCCGTTTTCATCTAACACATTAACATGAACATAATCGTAATCTGTCTCGACCTCATATAACGTTTTAAAGTTGAAGGTAGCACTCTTTGCACCGGTCAAATCAAAAAGCGGCGTTTCCAATATCGTATGAAGATTATCACCCTTTGTACTATAATAATACTTCTTACCAAATGCAGGCTGAATCCCCTGTACTTCTTTATCAGGTAAGTTTACACGTACAATACCTGGTCGCTTCGATTTCGTTACACTTTGATCAAGAAATGAAAAGACCCCTTGCCGCGGCAAGTCACTATAGTTTACTTCCAAGATTTTTGCCCAGTTTCCTCCAATTGTTTTTTGGAAAAATTCTTTATTTTGCGGTGAAAAACTTGTTGGCTGCGTACCTGCTATTGATCCTGCCCAGCTACCTCCGCTCATAATGGACCAAGACTGCACTGGTTCACCGTTTCCTGTATATTGTGTATCATATTCATCTGGTAAGCCAAGATCATGGCCGTATTCATGTGCGAATACACCAACTGCACCGTCCTCAGGTTCAATCGTATAATCGTACGCGGCCATTTTACCACCCCAGTATTTCACAGATGCAGTTGTATTAGCTACTGGATAGACACTGTCTAAATTCCAGCGATGAGACCAAATCGCATCGTCCCCTAGCTTTCCGCCCCCTGCTTCTTGTCCTACACCAGCATGTATAATCATTAAATGATCGATAACGCCATCTGGCTCATTCGTATTTCCATCCCCATCGACATCATACGGATCAAGCTGATCATACTGGGCAAGATCTACACCGTTTGCCACCGCAGCATTTATTGCATCCTTTACAAAATCACGAGGTCCTAATGGGCTTTGGTTATCATTCCCTCCATATGGACTATCGTCTCCATATTCCTTTGCTGTTCCTGGAACCGTTACCCAAGGAGTTACATATCCGTCTACTGTATAACTCCCACCCGATTGCTCTTCATAATATTTCTTAAACGATTCTACTTGCGAACCGTCTTGTAATTTAAATGGCTGATTTCCAAATAAGAGACTTTGATAATGTTCCTGATTAAAATCATTAGTCCACATATACCCTGGCTCTTGAACAATATTGTTATGCTTATAATCCGAAAACTCAGCTAATATAACAAGTACTTTATCCGTCCGTACAGGTCCGTTATAGGACGCTTGCTGCGCTGAAGATGTCGGAATAAAGCCGTCCTTCGCTTTCGGTGCAATTGGTGTTAGAGAAGCATTACTTAATGGCTGCGCCGCCTTTTCCTTTACCCTTTGATTTGCATCCTTTACTTTTTTCACAAAATCTGTAAGTTTAGCAGACGATAGACTATCTTTACCTGGTTTATCTGCTTGTTTTTTTGTCACATAGGCTTTCACTGCCTTAACAGATTCGTTATAGGATGCATCTTTCCGAATTACACCTCGTTCCTTCAATGCCTTAATTAGACGTTCCTCAGGAATTAGATGATCGTCAATCGGGCTGCTGAAAACTCCGGAATTCCCCACAGCTTTTACTGTTCCTCCAATACCAAACGAAACGCTGAGAATAGAAAAAGCAGTAATCACAGAAACAGCTTTCATTAAATTGTTTTTCTTCAAATAGCCCCATCTCCCATAAAATAATATTTTTTCTAATATTTTGAAAATATAAAATTTTACATATTTTTTCAACGCATTTCGTCATATTGTAATATTTTTAATTAAATTTTTACAAATTCGATAAATCATAAAATACTAGCTAAACTTTAAATAAGATTATGCCGTTACTATAGTAATAATAATAAAAAAAGGGGAATATTCGTATTTGTTAAATACGCAGTTTATACGTTTCTATTGTCATGAGTAGACTCAAACTAAACAAGATGGTCTCTTCACATAATAGAAAATATACTGTATGAAAAATAAATATATTTATATATGCATGTTAAAACAATCATAATCTAGACATAGGTACTATAACAATCGCATGATAAATATGTTATAATTTAATAGATAAATCGGATTTCTTAAGAAAGGTGCGTTTAACTATGATCGGCGAACGTATCAAACGATTGCGCCAGCAACGAGGCATTTCATTAACTGAACTGTCAGAACGAGCAGGCGTAGCAAAATCATACATAAGTTCCATTGAACGAAATTTGCAGTATAATCCCTCTATTCAATTTTTAGAGAAGATTGCCGTTGTGCTCCATGTGAAGATTGATTACTTTATCCACGATAAAACCGTAGAAAAGTCAGAATTAGACTTAGATACGGAGTGGATGCAGCTTGTAAAAGATGCGATGCACTCCGGTGTATCAAAGGAACAATTTAAGGAATTTCTAGAATTTAATAAGTGGAAATCTAATCAAAAGTAAGAAGAGCAGTCACAAATGGCCGCTCTTCTTACTTTTTATTTTTCTTTCTAGACACACTATGCTTGTTTTCTTTTGCCAAGTAAAAATAAACCTACAATCAAGATCACTCCGCCGACAACGAGAAAATTACTATATCCCGTAGCAGTATCTGGCAAAGCTTTTGAAATTACGCTTAATCCTTTGTCAACATTTGAACTTGTGTTCGTAGAACTACTAGGGTGATTGCCGCTTGTTGAAGTAGTCGCTTCGGTTGCATATACGACAAACTGCATCCTAGCCTGTAATCCTTGGTATTCATTGCCAAGCTCGGCTGGGAAGAGGACTGTATAGGTTAAGTGGTCTGTTTTCCCTACGTCTAGCTGACGATTCTCTACATATTTCAAATCCTGTAGCTTTCCTGTATATATGACTTTATCTGCGTCTCTTACTGTAATATATAGTCCTTTATAGAGCAGTTCACTCCCACCAATCAATTCTGTCTCCATTTGATACTGAAGACCCAGGCGGCCATCATTATGAATAAACCAACCATCATTCACTTCATCGCCTGGCTTCATATTATTGATTGGCATGTTTATGGTTTGGGGGGTAAGTCGTACATCTATTTCCTGCTGATTTGCTGCAAATACTTTACTCGTTGGATTGGATATGCATACAAGTAATACATAAGCGAGTAATCCGAGCCAGAATACAC
>NZ_JBXKMX010000157.1:0-2224 GCF_056992975.1 Ectobacillus sp.
ATGAAGAACAAGGTGTATCGGTTCGTGAAGGTTGACGCTCCGGCAGATAAGGTGCTTACAGTTGCAACAGCGTTAGCATCACTTCAAGATTTTCCACTTGATGGCGTACAAACGATTAGTACAGCAGATGTAATCCAGCTGTAAAAAGAGCTTAGCTACAAAAAGGAGGTGAAACCGCATGATCGTTCTTGAACTGCAATTTTTAAAGGAAGACGGAAAAGTCGTAACATTCACAGTCGATCAACCAACCACGCCAGTTGATAAGGTAAAAGTCAATACAGTAATGGACACCATCTTGACATCCGATGTATTCCGCCATCTTGGCGCAAATGCCCGCAAGAAAGGCGCACGTCTAATCGAACGTACGATTAATGATGTCAATATTCTAGCCTAATGGAAAAGGAGCTGCCTCGGCAGCTCCTTTTTTCATTTCGGCGCAGACAACAGAAAGAACTGATTCGCGATTCCGAGTGTGACGTATGTATACGTTTTTCCAGCAATGGTGTATTCAGTCGTGAATACAGACCAGAGTGCATAATCCGTTCTTGTCGTATACATCGCAAGCAAATGACCAATCTGCGGTTGTACAACCTTTTCCGTTAGCTGCTTGCCCATCTTTGCCAGCTCACCCCATACACTGTTTGGATCCTCAGTAGCCGTTTTTTCAAGCGACTGGTGAAAGGAGCTATTTTGCACAAATTGCTGGGAAGCCCATGCAACATATTTCTCTTGCGTGGGGTTGCTACTTCCGAAATAAAACACAACTGCCAAAAGCAAAGCAATGAACAACAATTTGCGTATCATAAGCTACCCCTTCCTATGTTTCCTATAAAATAAACATATGAAAGAAGCCCCAAAAATAAAACAAGCAGCTGCCCTCGCAACTGCTTACATCGAATTGGAATTATGAATTCTTTTTTTCACGTTCCCAATAATCCAACCGTCGACGCCAATTCTACCAGCATTCTCTCTCGTTTTTAATAAAAATAGAGATAACAAAATCATTTGTGGATTGGTCATAAGAGAACCAGATAATAAATACATAAAATTAAAAGTAAGTGCAATATACAAAGCGCGGCGTGTAAACGTGCCACTAATTAAAGCAATCCCAACAAATAATTCCGAAACCGGAACGAGGTAGTTAATCACATCAACGTTCGGTAAAAAGAACGTTTTCACGAAAAAAGCCCACCAATTTTGCACCGCAGCATCCATACCCGTAAGTTTCGCTTTCTCTACGGCACCCTTCAAAAATACAGTTGCATCAAACGTTTTACTCGATATCTTTCCCGATCCCTGCAGCATCCAAGTAATGCCCAAATATAGCCGAATAATCATTAGAAAAAAAGCAATCTTCCCATTCTTTTGTAGAAAATCCTTCACCCGGAAATCCACCCCCATAGTCTATTATCTTTATGGTAGGAAAGAATATCACATGAGTCAATGGATTCTGCAAAAAATGTCGTCTACGCATAACTTACAAAGAACCCTTACACCTACGAATTCTACTACCGATTTCAACTACTTTACATTACCAATTGTGTCTGAACGGAACTAGGAGCAGCATTCACTGTATCTGAATGTACTTTTTGTTTAAAATACGTGTTTCCTACTACAATGGCAATCACAGCAGCAACCACAATGACAGCAGCAATAATATTAAACATCATTTGTTTTCTCTTATCATTCACCATCTTCACTCCTCTCCTTTCATTACATAGTTATAATAGCAAGATTTGAAATAATATACAAAAGTAATTAATTTTTGAAACTATGGTCATATTATACTATTTCATCTGTTCTTTTTAAAGAACCAAATAGTAAAATAATAGAATTTAAGTATATTTTAATTATACTAGGATATTTAGGAAATACAATCTATTTATTGTCAAAAAATCGTCAAATATTTTATAAAATATTACTATTCAAACAAAGATTTACAAATTAATCCATTAAATTTATATCCCCTTAATATATAGTGAATATTTTCCATTTAAAATAGTTTTAAACCCGATAAAGGAGGACAAAGTGTGAACCAGCATTTCATTACTGGCAATACAATGGCATTGCAGCATTTCGCTCATTCTCATTACAAAACAAGGCTTTGGGATACAAATGGTGTATTCTATTCCACCTTGACGTGCACGGAATTGCTAAATGAAGCTTGTCTTCGTACAGGGACTAGCTTCCAAGGAAAGCGAGAAGCAATCAAAACACTTCTTTC
>NZ_JBXKMX010000158.1:0-25555 GCF_056992975.1 Ectobacillus sp.
ACATTTATTGTATTTACTGTAAGCTATCAATAAGATTTCCTATATCCTGCTTAGAAAAGGTGTATCTTTCATTGCAAAAATGACAGTGTACCTCTGTCTCTTCTTCTTCATCTTGTATTTTTCTAAGTTCTTCTATTCCTAGGCTGCTTAGCACGCCTTCAATTCTTTCTCTTGAACATGTACATTGAAATGTAACGTCTAAACGGTCTAGCACTTTCACATTTTCCTTATCGAGAATGCTGTACAAGATTTCCTCAGGTAGTAACCCATCTTCAATAAGCTTACTTATCGGTGGAATTTCATTCAAGCGTTTTTCAATGAAAGTAATGGTTTCTTCTTCTGCTCCTGGCATCATTTGTAGAACGAATCCACCTGCTGCAAGAATACTATCATCTCCATTAACTAATACACCCACTCCTACAGAAGCTGGCGTTTGCTCAGATGCGGCAAAATAATAAGTGAAGTCTTCCCCTAGCTCACCAGAGACGATAGGCACTTGCCCTACAAATGGCTCCCGTAGCCCAATATCTTTAATAACGGTTACATAACCTTCTGTTCCAACTGCTTCATATACGCGAAGTTTACCGTTCTCATTTGCTTCAAAATCAACATGAGGATGCGCTACATAACCGCGTACCTCTCCATTGGCGTTTGCATCGACTAGAATATGTCCAATTGGACCGTTTCCTTCTACTTTGATGGTAAGCTTTTGATCACCCTTTAGCATCGCTCCCATCATCACTCCTGCCGTTAAAGAGCGACCTAACGCAGCAGAAGCTGTTCGCCATGTATCATGGCGGCGCTGTGCCTCGCTAACTGCATGCGTTGTAATTGTACTGTAAGCCCGCACCTGCCCATCAAAAGCGAGTGCCCTTACTAAATAATCTCTCATCCGTTTCATTCCTCCTTCTCACTCAATATATTACGTTCATAAATCATTGATAGTCCCTTTAAGGTAAGGAATGGATCCACAATATCTATCACATCTGATTCCTCAGCAATAAGGCTAGCCAGCCCTCCTGTTGCAATAACAGTTGGCTCTTTCTTTGCCTGTGCCTTCATACGCTTTACGATTCCCTCTACTTGTCCCACATAACCATATAAAATGCCTGCTTGCATAGCGCTTACTGTATTTTTACCAACGATATTATGTGGACGTGTAATTTCGATTCTTGGTAATTTTGCGGCTCGGCTATAAAGCGCCTCTGCAGAAATCATAATACCAGGCGTAATCGCTCCGCCCATATAATTTTTATCTTCATTCACATAACAATATGTAGTAGCTGTTCCAAAATCTACAATAACAAGCGGACTTCCGTATAATTGAATAGCAGCCACTGCATTTACAACACGGTCTGCTCCAATTTCTCTCGGATTTTCATATTTAATATTTAACCCTGTTTTAATTCCTGGTCCCACAACAAGCGGCTTACAGTGAAAGTATTTGCCACACATTCTTTCCAGTGCAAACATAATAGGTGGAACAACAGAGGAAATAATAATACCTGTAATATCACGAAACGTAAGTCCTACATGGCCAAGCAAATCCTTAATAAGCATTCCATACTCGTCTTCCGTTTTATTTCGGTTTGTTTCAATTCGCCAGTGATAACGAAGCTGTTCCTTTTCAAAAACTCCAAGAACTGCATTCGTATTTCCTACATCCATTACGAAAATCATAATCTCACTCCTCACATCTAATACTCTCATCATAGTTGATTGTTACAACTTTATAAAGTTCAACTAGCCTCAATGGAGAAAAATTACTCCTTTGAGGCTAGTTGTATAAATTCTATAGGATGGTGATACGAATGAGCTATACCCCTCACACAATAAATGAGGGGGAAAAAAAGAGTGACAAATCGTCACTCTTTCGGTTCTTCAGTCGTTTTTCCTTCTTCGTTCGTAGAAATGTTAATCTTTACTTCTTCAGAACCATATGTTTTTTTCTTACGTTCCGGTAAGATACCGTTATCGTAAAGTCCTCGAATTTGATCCGCGTCCAACGTTTCTACAGTAAGTAACGTTTTTGCAATTATATCAAGTTTATCACGTTTTTCTGTGAGAATTTCTTTTGCACGAGCATAACAATTCTTAATAATTGTTTGCATTTCAGAATCAATATCATGAGCAATTGAATCGCTGTAGTTTTGTTCTGAACGGAAGTCTCTGCCTAAGAACACTTGCCCTTGAGCATTGCCAAATTGTAGTGGTCCAATTTTATCACTCATACCATATTCTGCAACCATGCTTCTTGCAATACCAGTCGCACGTTGGAAGTCATTATGAGCACCTGTACTTACTTCGCCAAATACAATTTCTTCCGCTACACGTCCACCAAGTAGACCTGTAATTTTATCAAGTAATTCCGGTTTTGTCATGAGGTAACGATCTTCCTTAGGAAGCATTACTGCATATCCACCAGCTTGCCCGCGTGGCACGATAGTTACCTTGTGAACCACATCTGCATCATCTAGAACCATACCGATAACTGTATGCCCAGCTTCGTGGAACGCCACGATGTTGCGCTCTTTAACTGAAATAACTTTGCTTTTCTTTGCAGGGCCAGCAATTACACGGTCTGTTGCTTCATCCACATCAGACATATCAATTTTCTTTTTGTTGGAACGAGCAGCGACAAGAGCGGCTTCATTCAACAGATTTTCTAAATCTGCACCAGAGAATCCTGGTGTACGCGTCGCAATTGTACGCAAGTTGACACTTTCATCAAGTGGTTTATTACGCGCATGTACCTTCAATACGGCTTCACGACCGTTTACATCTGGTCGATCTACTGTAATTTGACGGTCAAAACGTCCAGGACGTAATAGAGCAGGGTCTAAAATGTCAGGTCGGTTTGTTGCAGCAACAATAATAATACCTTCATTTGCACCAAAGCCATCCATCTCTACAAGCAATTGGTTTAATGTTTGTTCACGTTCGTCATGTCCACCGCCAAGACCAGCTCCGCGCTGACGTCCTACTGCATCAATTTCATCGATGAAGATAATACAAGGTGCGTTTTTCTTCGCATTTTCGAACAAATCACGAACACGAGAAGCCCCAACACCAACGAACATTTCTACGAAATCAGATCCACTGATTGAGAAGAATGGTACACCTGCCTCACCTGCTACAGCTCTTGCAAGTAATGTTTTCCCTGTTCCTGGAGGGCCTACAAGTAAAACCCCTTTCGGAATGCGTGCACCAAGCTCAGAAAATTTGCGAGGATCCTTTAAAAATTCAACAACTTCAACTAATTCTTGTTTTTCTTCGTCTGCACCAGCAACATCTCGGAAACGAACCTTTTTCTTATCATCGTTATAAAGCTTCGCCTTGCTCTTTCCGAAATTCATTACACGGCTTCCACCGCCCTGTGCTTGGTTCATAAGGAAGAAGAACAGAATGAATATAATAACAAACGGGATAATGGAAGTGAAGAATGTAACCCATGCACTTGTTTCTTCTGCTGGTTTATAATCTACCTTCGTATTTTTTGCCTTATCATTCACTTTTTTCTGTAATTCTTCAGTATTTGGTGCATATGTTACATAAAATTCGTCTTGAGCAGAATCTACAAATTGACCCTTTACCTCAAATACACCATTTTTAGGCTGCAAACTAACTGAACGTACTTCCCCATTATCTAACTTAGTGAGGAATTTATCATAGCTAATCGGCTTTGTTTGCTGAGTTGAACCATTAAAATAGCTAACAACCCCAATTACAACTAAAAATATTAATAAATAAAAGATGGTATTACGGAAGATGCGATTCATCCCAAACCTCCTCTCACAGCATACAATATAGTAAATAGTAACATAGAAAAACTATCCAATCCAATAGTAAAGCCTATGTATTGTTAGTTTGAATAAACGCTAGGTTTTAATACCCCAATGTAAGGAAGATTACGGTATTGTTCCTTATAATCCAAACCATATCCAACAACAAATTCATTTGGTACGTCAAATCCAACATAATCAGCTTTGATCTTTGCTTTTCTACCAGCCGGCTTGTCTAATAATGTGACAATTTTGACTGATTTTGCCTTGCGATATTTAAACAAATCAACTAAATAGCTTAAAGTGAGACCACTATCAATAATATCTTCCACAATTAATATGTCCCGACCTTCTACAGAAGTATCTAAATCCTTTAAAATTTTTACTTCTCCAGAAGAAACTGTTGAATTGCCATAGCTAGAAACTGCCATAAAATCCATTTCAAGATATACATCGATTCGTTTCAGAAGATCAGCCATAAAAGGCATTGCTCCTTTAAGCACACCAATTGCGAGTGGAGTCGTGTTCTTATATTCCTCCGCAATAATTGCGCCAAGCTCCTTAACCTTTTTTTGTATCTCCTCTTCCGATACGAGTACTGTTTCAATATCCTGATTCATCATTTGTTTATCCTCCTAGAAGACTCCTTGCTTTTGTAACGAATAAGTATGTACTTATCTTCATTTGACAACTCTGCTGATAAAGCTGTGTTTGCATACTTTAAACGCGGAACCCAAAGGATGTTTCCTTTAGCATCACAAACAATCGGCCATTCAACTCGGCTTAGCTTTGGTACTTTTCCTTCGATAAAAATAGTTTTTATCTTTTTCGTACCATTCATACCTTTTACCGTCATTCTATCTCCTTCGACTCGGGACCGAACGGTTAATGGTCCGGCAATATCTTTACTTGCACCAATAAATAAATTTGAATGCATAGAAGCAGGAAAACTATTGGTAATTTCTGCTATCAATTCATCTCCATTAGGCAAAGTAACGAATCCCGGAATAGGTAAAGTGTACGAATACGGAAGATGTTGATCCTCTGGAAAGCCAAAACTACAATCTTCATACGTCCGAATTACCTTAAGCCCTGCTGGAAAATCAAGCGAACCAGATGGATGAGGACGCTTAATAAAACACAGCGCTTGCTCGGTATGTACAGAAGAAAGTGTTACCGGTAGTTGGTAATTATAAAGATAGTTTAATATTAGTTGAATCCCTCTTCTTTGTAAAGGCATTGGTAAAGATTCAAATAAAGGAATTGACAGTACTACCTTATTTTTTTCTTTATATTTTAATACTTTATTCATATTTTCAAAAGCTAATTCCTGTAAATATTTTTCATCTTCTTGTATACATGTACTAAATGATTGAAAACGTTCGTGTACATTTGGATTTTCCTTTTTTAAAATAGGGAGAATATGTTTACGAAATCGATTTCTCGTATACGTATCCTCCGTATTACTGGAATCAAAGCGCACCGCAATTTCTTGATTCTGACAATACTGACTGATTTCATCTTTCGTAACCACTAATAAGGGACGAATAAGCATGCCACCTGCAAATTTTCGTTTTGCCTGCATACCTGCATATCCCTTCATGGTACTTCCACGTACAAGACGCATTAAAATGGTCTCTACCTGATCATCCCCATGATGTCCAAGCGCTAAGTAATCACCTTTATACATACGCATGATTTGTTTGAAAAAAGCATACCGACACTCTCTTGCAGCTAATTCCGTTCCAAGTCGATTCTCTTTTTGATAATGCGTTACATTAATTTGTGTTGCTTCACATGGTATACCTAGTCTTTTACAATAATTTATTACATATTCCATATCCTGCTTCGATTCTTCTCCTCGAAACATATGATCTACATGTGCTACAACAATATGTAAATTGTCTTTTTCTTTTCTTTTCATCAAGTAGTCCAACAATGCTAGGGAATCAGGTCCGCCAGAGACCCCAATAATGATGGTTGAATCTGGACGAAGCAATTCGCATTTCGTTACAAAGGCGTCTACTTTCAAAGTGAAATTTTCTTTCAATGTATTTATCACCTTTCATAATTGTTCCTCAAAGTTCCCTGTCACAATCGTACCCTATTTATCCTTTATCTGCAAAAAAAACAAATGTGTTTGTCATTATGTAACAGGGCACTCCTTTCAACCCCTACCCCTGCTGGATGCATCAACCTTTAATTACAAAAGATGGCCTTAGCATCCTGTCTAAGGCCATCCACAAGTACAGATTTTATCTGATTACTGAGCTTGTTTGCTCATAACAGGAATGGTTGCCCATTTCGGCATATTTTTTTCTACTTTTGCAACAATTACTGTCATATCATCCTCAATAAATCCACTGCGTGAGCGTATCACTTCCTCAAGAAGAATATCGGCGATTTCTTGGGGATCATCTGTCTGTAATTCTTTAATCTTTCGTTTCATCCAAGCCTCGTGATTCTCCACATGCTTGGGTCCCTCAAAAATTCCATCGCTCATCATAATGAGAATATCCCCGCTCTTCAATTGTTCACTCACGACATCTACATCTACATCTTCAATAATGCCCATCGGCAAATTACTTGCCTCTACTTTTATTACCTTTTCTCCCCGCTTTACAAAGCTAGGGGTAGAACCGATTTTCAAAAATTTTGCTTTTGCATCCCGCAAATCAATCATCGCCAGATCAAGAGTCGTAAACATTTCCTCTGTTGTACGTAAAGATAAAATAGAGTTGATTGCTTTAATTGCAATTTTTTCATGAATGCCAGACTGCAATATTTTTTGAAGTAGCTTGAGCGTCTCCCTGCTCTCCATGTGCGCTCTTTCTCCATTACCCATACCATCACTAATAGCAAGTGCGTATTTGCCAGCACTAAGCTCCATGGTAGAGTAGGAATCCCCTGATACAAGACCCCCGCCTAATGCAGCTGTTGCAATACCCGTTTCAACCGCAAATGTTTTCGCTGATCCGAAGCACACTGTTGTATCGCCGTGAGGATACGGCGATTTCTCTTCTCGCTTCACCAAAATTGTTTCCCCAAGGACATCTGAAAGCATGGGTCCTATTAGTTTCTCACTCTCTCCCCGTTGATTACTAACATTTGGAATAACCATCTCTATATCAACATTGCCTTGATCTAGGCAATAAATATCAACCTGTCCGATTTCAATTCCGAATTTTGTAAACGCATCTAATATTTGATCTTCCTGCGCTTGGTGATTCTCCTTTTCCCTCTGTATTTCTTTAGCAAAATCCTCCATCACTTTGGAAACACCAAGAAGTTGCTCTGCTACTAGCCTACGATTTTCTTTCATCTGTTTTTTCAGTTTTTGCTTCGCATAAAAGTGAGAAAGCTCCTGCTTCATTAGTTCATTCACTTTTGCACTTCGAACACAGTACTTCCCCCACTCCTTTAAAAATCTTGAATTTCGCGGTAACGTATCTTCTTCTATTTCGTGTAATACTTGCCTCATATAGTCATAGGTTCGATCAGGATTTATTGCCCAGCATTGCTCTTTCTTAAAGCAGGTTTGACACGTTTTTTCTGTAATACCCGTAAGGAATAAATCTGCCTCTGCATCCTTACTCTCATTTTCTACATAGCCATAGACAGAGAAACTATTAGATAGAGCTTCAAACACATTCGCAAACTGCGTTACTTTGTTAGAAGTCACATCACGAATACGTCGTAAATATTGATGCTGATCGTCATCATTCTCAGCAGTTCCTGGAACAAACTTCGCTACTCGTTCTAACAAAAACTTCGGTGTTACTAGAAAAATAGAAATAGCTACTAATGACTCAAATAATGTTTTCGTAATATCTCCCTGTTTATCTACATATAAAGCAATCAGGCTTGTCCCAATCAGAAGTCCAAAGCTAACGCCAAGGCGCCTTCCTTCCTTAAGTAACCCACCGAGCAATCCCGAAAAGGCGAGTAAACTAAGCTGATATAAACTAGCGACATTTGCCAAGCTTAAAATCAAGCCGGTCACGACTCCAACCGTTGAACCAATTGCCGCCCCTGCTGCGAATGAAAATAGAAGCACTAAGTATCGAGTAAATATATGTTGGATCGACAGGTGATACACAAACCAATCTGTTGTTCCTGTTAAGACAGATGCTAGCAAGATGATTAAACATACGATCTCTTCAGTTGCGAGTGCTTTCTGTTTGTTTTTTCGTTCTGTTAATAGAGGAACGCTTTGAAGAAAAATCATCGTAAGCACAAAGCTTAATCCCGCTTCAATTGTGCTCATAAAAACATCATACATAATGATAGATTTTTGACCAAAGTACGTCACGATTAAGTGTGCAGTTAATACAGATAAAAAAACTTGGAAGGGGACAAGACCTACGGTTTTTTTCGTAAATCTTACAAAAAATATATGATAAACAAAAAATATAAATACGGAAGTAAAGGTAAGGGTTGCATGATCAAAGGATACCGTAAATGCGCCTCCCATGAGCGCAAGAAATGCTAATGCCATTTTATCTCGTTTCATCACATACACTGATGCAAAAAACGGCAAAGCGAACGGTAAAATATTGGTGAGGATATAGGCTCGTCCTAACAAAAATCCAACTAATGTAATAATAAATCCCCAGCGAAAGAATAGCTGTTCAAACAAACTTCTGACTTTACTAGAAAAACGTGTCAATCCCCCGCGGTTCCCTACCAATGCACTAGTTTTTGAATGGGTCATACTTCTTCCTGTTATCTGCATACAGTTTACACCACCCGAATATTTTGTCCTGATCGTAACAAGCGAATTTGGTCCTTTCGCCTATTGATCGAATTGGATCCACCTTCAATTCGGCTACAGATTCCGTTCCTAATTGAAGCTTCCCTACTAGTAACACAAGTATACGAAAATAAATCAGAAGTTTTTGTCAAAAAAAGAACAAAGCAACATAAAATCGTTCGACGATATATGTAACACTGTGATACATGTATACAGAATCAGGGAAAATATTAGAAACAACAGAACATACTACCGGAAAATAAGCAATGATTTTGTAGAAGGATTAGGGGATTTGTTACACATACAAATGGTTTATATAATAAAAAAACAAAGCCTACTAAGTAGACTTTGTTTTGAAAGATGACCCGTACGGGAATCGAACCCGTGATACCGCCGTGAAAGGGCGGTGTCTTAACCGCTTGACCAACGGGCCATTCTATTATAGCGGCGAAGGGGATCGAACCCCCGACCTCACGGGTATGAACCGTACGCTCTAGCCAGCTGAGCTACACCGCCATGTCCTTAACAATTCAACGGACAATTACTATAATATCTATAAATCGATCAAGTGTCAATAAATTTTATTAGAAAAAAGAAAAACTACTAACATACTATCTAAAGAACCCTGCCAACTTTTCTGCAATAACAAAAGGACACCCGGCTTTTCCGAATGTCCCTATTTCAAAGGAGAATATTAACCGCGTCTAGCGCCGCGTCCTCCACGTTTTGACTCCGTATTACGTTTTAAAGAAGTTAAACGATCTTCACTATCCTTTAAGAAGCGAACCATTTTTTGTTCAAATGTTTCTTGAGGTTTGAATTCATTACGTTCACGACCACCGCGTTCGCGGTCACGATTGTAAGGACGATTGCCTCGTGCAGGACGGCTTGGGCGCTGATCATTTGCATTAGCAGGAGCACCTTCACGTTCTTTCGCTTTCTTAATAGAAAGACCTATCTTTCCATCTTTTTCAACATTAATAACCTTAACTTCAATTTGATCGCCCACTTTGAGATGATCATTAATGTCTTTTACATAGTTATCTGCTACTTCGCTGATATGGACAAGACCTGTTACTCCATCTGGCAGCTCTACAAAAGCCCCAAAATTAGTGATCCCTGTTACTTTTCCTTGTAACTTGCTGCCTACTTCGATTGACATAAAAAAAATGTTCCTCCTTAAATTTAAAAAGTCAAATTATACTTCATTATATATAATCACAAAATAGAGTGTCAATGAAACACACATTACTTAGCCATGGGAAAGGTTATCTCCCCATTCTTTGAAAAAAAATAATCTCTCCGTGCAATTTTCGCAATATAATCATCATCGTTAAGCTGACGGATTTGTTCTTGAAGCTTTTTTTCTTCGTCCTTTAGTGAATTCATCTCACCTTCAAGCTTCGTAGCTCCCGCAACTTGTTCCTTGATGGTCATATTTTGCTTATAAAAGGTTATACTTAAACTAGCAATTACGGTAAGGGCAAATGCAAGAAACAGAGTAAGACGACGAAACAGACGCTTCTTGCTTTGGTTCTCTGGTTGTAGTATATGCTGCTCATTAACTTTTTGATTTTCTCTTACGTTCGTGTTCTCTTGCTCCCTCATTCACGAGGTCCCCCCAACCTTTTTTTAATCGAAATCCACCAGTTTATTATCTTCACTTTGAATTTCTCGACTTTTAGAAGAAGTCCTGCTAGGCTCTTAACAAAAATTTTAACACGGTTAGGGAGAACTTTCCATACAACCAGTCCAATTAATCGTATTGGTACGAAAAAGATTTTCAATACGACTTTCACGAATTGAATAAGAAATGTAAGAAGTACTCGCAACAAAGATCTACATACGCGAAACAAAAACATAGAAATAGCAACGATACATGAAACAAGAAACAAAACAGGATTCACAATGAGAAGCTTAATGATTGATACACTTATGCGATAGATTCTTATTGTAATTTTAATACCCGTTTCTAATACAAGTAAATACAGACGTTTAAACATGCTTTGATAGGTCGCAAAGCCACAAAGTAACGCCACAAACACATAGATTCGTATCGTAGCCTCGTTAACAAGCAATAATACATAAAAGATGAGAAGGGCTTGGACAAACCAAAATAATAAGTCATAAAAGAATACAAGTACCCGTTTTCGCTTTGGTCTTTTTAGAAAACGCTGATATGTATCCAGCGCTGCCCCCGTCCATGCCCCCATACCAATCATTGAAAGCATCGTATACAGTTGAACAGTTAAACTCATTTAAAAAGCTTGCTAAAGATTCCTTTAGCCTTCTCCGAATGATGTTCATCTATATACGCTAATTCATACACTTTTCCCTTAATTGATACGATTCCCTTATCAACGTCTAAATTTTTCATTTGTAAGTTTTGTCCGCGAATCGTAAGAAACCCCATTACGGTCTCTAACAAAAATTCCTCATTATCAAAGCTTTCTACTTGCTTGACTCCCGTTATGTCCAGCAAACGTCTACCTCGCATGATCACATCATGTTCGGCTGCTGGTTTATTTGCTGAAGATATTTGGTTCATCTCAATCCCTCCATAGCTAGTACTGTTACTACAGTATGCTAGGCGAAACAGATTTAGAACGTGCCTTACTCCGGCTTATCCTCACTCACAATGGTATACATATTAGCTGCATCTTCTTTTTTTGTTGTTTCCTTCAACTCATTAATTTTCACCGTAACAACCTTCTGACCGAAACGAACCGTCAGAATGTCATTTACTTTCACATCCGAGCTTGCCTTAGCCTGTTGTCCATTTATTGCAATTCGTCCTTGATCTGCAACCTCTTTCGCAAGCGTTCTTCTTTTAATTAAACGAGAAACCTTCAAAAATTTATCTAATCTCATTGTAATCTCTCCTATTCGCAACCCTTTTTCTTTGCTTCCTCCCAAAGAATATCCAGTTCTTCAAGAGTTAAATCTTCCATGACTTTCCCCATCGAATCGACTTGTTCCTCCATATAGGTAAAGCGATTCATAAACTTTATATTTGTTGTATGTATTGCTTCTTCCGGATTAATTTTATAAAACCTAGCAATATTGACGATTACGAACAAAATATCGCCAAATTCCTTCAGCATTTTTTCCGAATCCATTGCTGTTACTTCTGCACGAAATTCATTCCATTCTTCCGTCATTTTCTCTAACATGGGCTCTACATTTTTCCAATCAAATCCAACCTTCGCTGCCTTCTTTTGTATTTCATAGGCTTGTAACAACTGGGGCATTGTTTTCGGAATCCCCGACAAAATAGATTTACGTTCTTTTCCTTTTTCGGTTTTCTTAATATCATTCCAATTTTCAAGAACCTCATCCGTACTCGTAACAGACACATCTCCAAACACATGCGGATGACGACGTATCATTTTCTCTGCCAGTCCTTTAATGATATCATCAATCGAATACCAGCCTTCTTCCTCGCCAATTTGTGCGTGGAGCATAACTTGTAGCAAAATGTCTCCGAGTTCTTCGGTGATATGTTCATCATCTTTCTCATCAATTGCCTCAAGCAATTCATATGTTTCTTCAATGAGATATCGTTTTAATGACTCGTGTGTTTGCTCTTTATCCCACGGACAACCATTCGGGCCCCGAAGAGTCGCGATAATTTGTCTTAATGTGTGAAATTCATGAAGCAATATGCTATCATCCCGAACGGGAGGAACATATACACTTGTTAAATTGTTTAATTCGGTCTCATGATCAAGCATATAAAGCGGAACTGCTCGTACACTTTCAAAAGAAGTTCCCGCTGCCGTTACAATATATACTTCATAATCATCTGGTAAACTTTCCATCAATGTTAATTTCACATCTGATGCAATGAGGGAATCATAGACTTGACAGAAAATAAGATGATGACGTAATTCTAATTCGCTACGAGTAAAGAAGGTAGCATCTACAAGTTGAAATCCTTCAATCGGATCAATTTGAAGACTGGCAAATAGCGGATCGAGAAAACTTTGCCCTCCCTCAATTTTCACCGTAATCCCTTCACTCTTTCCTTTTTCTAATAGCAATTGTACCGTTCGTTCTGCTACGAGAGGATGTCCCGGAACCGCGTATACAACATCTTCTTCTTTCCCCTTTTCTAGCAAAATAGAAGCAATTGTTTCATAAACCTGTTCAAACTGATCAAAGGATTCATACACATCATCAAAAGAAGTGTACGTAATCCCTTCTTTTTCAAGTTCCTGTATAACGGGATGCTCTTTCGTGCGAACATACATATACTTCGTTTCCTTCAGCTTTCGGTATACGCCAATGGTTAGCTGTTCTAATTCGCCAGCTCCTAATCCTATAATCGTAACTGTATGAGCCAATTTATTTCACTCCTTTTACTTTTTAAAAATAAGGGGGATTTTCCCGCCTTTCCAAACCACACCAAACTCTTCGTCAGTAAATACTTTCATTTTTAAGATGAGTACCAGATACACAATGCCTCCGATCGTGACAGCACTTAACGCTTCAAACGTTGCTACTAGTCGATGTTCTGTATGTACAAGATGCTCTAACACATCCATGTAAAGGATCACAGACAGCACCATACTAAGTCCAGCAATGGCAACACTTCGTATGCTATGCCAACTAGGGAGTGAATTCGGTACCTTTCGTAGTAAAATATACAGATTACATATAGAAATACAGCACAAAGAAAATACTGTAGCCATTGCTGCTCCCTTGACACCAAACCGCGGAATCATCCATAGATTCGCGCCGAACTTAATTCCCGCTCCCAAAATAGCAAACAAAGCAGGCAAAACTGTTATACCTAGCCCCTGTAGAACAGAGGCAGATGTAATTGAAAAGGCACTAAATAAAATAGAAAGTGATAAAATGGCAAGAAAGTCAGAACCATCTCCATTTTGGAACAACATAATATTGGCGGGCCGAATAATACATACGAGTCCAGCCGTTGCAGCAAAGCCAATTACTAATGTTAATTTGATAGCCAGTTTCACTTTACCTTTAATAAACCCATGATCTCCTCTCATTCGTGCACCTGTAATAAGAGGTATGAGTGTCAACGAAAACGAGGTAGCCACTACCGTACCGAGTTGAATAAACGGAATACCTCGATCATATACACCCTTTATAAGTTTTGCACCATGCTCTTCAAATCCTATGTCTACTAACAAGTTATAGAGTGACATTGAATCAATGAACTGAATAAATATGAGAAGCAGATTGCTGACACATATTGTCACGCCTTGCCAAAATACAATCTTTATCACACACCACTTATTTGGTATATCCATCCATCTTTGCATGAACATGCTTTGCATCTCGTTTCGGAGAAAATAGAATAAGATGCCTATCGCTACGATACTTCCTATTACGGAGCCAAGCATCGCACCTGCCCCCACCGTGTAGCTGTCCGATCCGATTCCCACCAGTAGTAACGATAGAAATACGATAATCGAAACACGAACCGTTTGCTCTGCCACCTGCGAGGCTGCTGTTGGAGCCATATTTGCAAAACCTTGAAAATATCCTCTTGCTACGGATAGAAAAGGCATAAGGAGAAATGAAAATGCTACTACTTTTAGCAGCTTAAATAGCCGTTCATCCCCCATAGCACGTGCAATTGTATGAGACCCAAAGAAAAGAATAACAAAAAAGAGCACTCCTACACTCATTAAAAACCAAAATGACACAAAAACAATTTCCTTTGCTCCTTGGTTATCTCCCCTCTCTAGTCTGGCTGCTATTAGCTTCGATATGACCACAGGAAATCCATACGTAGCTAAAACTAAAGAAAGACCGTATAACGGATACACTTGCTGATAAATATAAAAACCGAGATCCCCTGCAATATTTTGATAAGGAATCCGGTAAAAAGCACTTAGTATTTTCATGATAAGACCAGATATCGTTAATATAATAGCTCCTTGCCAAAAAGCGCCCTGCTTCTTTGTCTCCATCCAGAAATTCCTTTCTTCCTATACTTACACCACGCGTATTATATCATAATACCAGATTGACGTAACTGTAACTGTGAACATGGAAAATAGACCATCTCCATTCTAACAGATGGTCTATTTGTTAACGTGATTCTAGGTGATGGACGAGCCGGGGTCGCTTTTCTTCGTGTCCAGCTTTTTCAGCTTGCTCCTTCCGGTCAGAAAACCTCCACCCATAAAGGCATAAAGCGCCTTTTTGGGTGGAGAACTTCTGCCCTCCGGAGCTGGACGAGCCAGGTTCATTTTTCTTGGTGTCCAGCTTTTTCAGCTAGCTCCTTCCGGTCAGAAAACCTCCACCCATAAAGGCAAAGAGCGCCTTTTTGGGTGGAGAACTTCTGCCCTACGGAGCTGGGCGAGCTGAAAAAGCTTTTCTATTGTTCCATTTGTTTGGCTAGGAAGGCTGCTGCGGTTTCTACTGCTTTTTTTTCTACGTCACCGATTATTTTTTCTTTTGAGAAGATGATTACGGCTCCGATTGGGTCTCCATTTGCTATGATGGGTCCCATAGCGTAAGAGCTTATTTTTTCTATTACTCCGTCAATAAGTGTAATGTCACTTTCATCCGTCATAATTACGGTTGTACGGTCTTCCATTACTTTTTCAATTAAGTCTCCTACGCTTTTGTTTAAGTAATCTTTTTTGGAGACGCCTGCCACAGCAATGATAGCATCGCGATCACAAATACATATATTATGTCCTAAGCTGTCAAAAAGTGCTTCAGCATATTCTTTTGCAAAATCTCCCAATTCACTAATGGGCGAGTATTTCTTCAAAATAACTTCTCCATCTCGGTCAACGAAGATTTCCAATGGATCTCCTTCCCGAATACGAAGTGTTCTGCGAATTTCTTTTGGAATAACGACTCTGCCTAAATCATCAATACGACGTACAATTCCGGTTGCTTTCATCTAATGGTGCCTCGCTTTCTAAAGATGGTAAAAGTGGTGAACCTTCGCATCTTCTCCTTATCATGTAAAAGCCACCAACTATTAAGCATAGTATTGTTCACATTAGATGTTCTATGCACGTCAAATCCATTTTTCTTATAGCATCATGCGTTAACCACTTCTTTTTTCACATTCTTTAAACCTTTTAGTAAGTTTTCGCACATGGTCAGCCATTTCGAAACTTCGATGTCCTTTATATTGTTGGAGAATTTAAGCTTTTTGCCCTCCATGCCAAGACCAAGATTGCATCCTAAACTTTTTCCTAACATGAATAACTTGCCGCCATCTATGTTTTGGCTCGACTTTTCGGAGAATAAGAATGTAACATTGAATTTAGATTGCTTAATGGATTCAATTTTCTCCTGGGCAGCGAGTAGTTTCAAGCCTGTAATTTGAAATAAATATCCAACCTCTTGTGGGTATTCTCCAAAACGATCAATGATTTCATCCTGTAGTTCTATCATATCTTGCATCGAAGAAACGCCTCTAAATTGCTTATACATCATTATTTTTTGCTTACTATCTGAAATGTACTCATCAGGTAAGTACGCATCCACGTCTAAATCAATTTCTACCTCGAAATGGACATCTTCATCTGATACTCCTCTTCGTTCTTCGATTGCTTCTTTCAGCATTTGTGAATATAAATCGAAACCGACTGAATCAATGAAGCCATGCTGCTCTGCCCCAAGTAAATTTCCTGCTCCCCTGATGGATAAATCGCGCATGGCGATTTTAAATCCTGATCCTAACTCCGTAAATTCTTTAATGGCTTGGAGTCGTTTTTCAGCAACTTCCGACAGCACCTTATCTTTTTTATACGTAAAATATGCGTATGCCACCCGATTCGAGCGCCCTACCCGTCCACGAAGCTGATACAGCTGCGATAAGCCCATTCGATCAGCATCGCTTACGATAAGTGTATTTACATTTGGAATGTCTACACCCGTTTCGATAATGGTTGTACTAACAAGAACGTCGAATTGGCCATCTAAAAATTCCAGCATAACTGCTTCTAGTTCGCTTTCATTCATTTTTCCGTGTGCATACGTAACGCGTGCATCTGGGACGAGCATTTTAATTTCTTCTACCTTCCGTTCAATATCTTCCACACGGTTGTGCAAGAAATATACTTGCCCTTCACGTGCAAGCTCTCGTTCAATGGCTTCACGAATTAATGATCCATTGTATTCGACAACATATGTTTGAACCGGAAATCGGTTTTCGGGTGGTGTTTCTATGACAGATAGGTCCCGAACCCCTAACATGGACATATGAAGTGTACGAGGAATCGGCGTAGCCGTTAACGTAAGTACATCAATATTCGCCTTCATTTGTTTAATTTTTTCTTTATGGGTAACACCAAACCGTTGCTCTTCATCAATGATGAGCAGGCCCAAATCTTTAAATGTGATATCCTTTGAAAGAACACGATGGGTTCCGATTACAAAATCAACTGTTCCATCCTTCAGCCCCTTCAATACCTCGTTTTGCTGTTTACGTGTGCGAAAACGGCTTAATAAACCCACAGAAACAGGATAATCTTGGAAGCGTTCTTTTATCGTTTCATAATGTTGCTGCGCCAAAATCGTAGTAGGAACTAAGATTGCAACCTGCTTATGATCCATAATTGCTTTAAAAGCCGCACGAATTGCTACTTCCGTTTTCCCATAACCTACATCCCCACAAAGCAAGCGATCCATTGGACGTTCTCGTTCCATATCTTTTTTGATTTCCACAATAGAACGTAGCTGATCGTCTGTTTCTTGATACGGAAATAGCGCTTCAAAATCACGTTGCTCGGTAGTATCGGGTGAAAAACTATATCCTTTTGAAGCTTCCCGTTCAGCGTACAACTTGATTAAATCATCCGCTATATTTTGTACGGATTTTTCTACTTTGCTTTTCACTCGTTTCCAATCGGTGCCACCAAGTTTGTAAACTTTCGGTTCCTTTCCTTCCGAACCAATATACTTTTGCACTTGATCGATTTGTTCAACGGGTACATACAATTTATCATTGCCTTGATATTTAATGTGCAAATAATCTTTATGAACCCCATTAATTTGAAGCGTTTCAATACCAAGGAATCTACCAATACCGTGATTTACGTGGACAACATAATCGCCAACTTTAAGTTCTGAGTAGCTCTTTATCCTCTCTGCATTTGAAAGTTTTTGCCTACGTTGCTGCTTTTTTATCGTTTTATGAAATAATTCTTTTTCCGTAATAACCGCAAGGCGTTGCATCGGTATTTCAAATCCAGCCTGTAAATCACCAACTATTACTTGGATACGCCCTGGAACCAAAACGTTAGAATGAAGCGATATATCAGTATCTATATCATAATCACGGAGTATTCCTTCTAACTTTTTCACACGTTCTTCGGTTGCACCTAGTACAACGACCGTATAGTTTCCTTTCAGCCAACGTTCACTTTCACTTTTTAGCAGATGCATTTGTCCATGAAAATCTTGCATCGTTCGACTGGTCATATTCACAATATTTTGCGGATGTGTATGTGTAATATGTCGTAAAAATAATGTCATGTATAAAAAGCTTCTTTTTTTCTGTTGAATCAATTGCATATAATCATGCGAGAACGTAAGTCCCTGAATAATAGAACCATCACTTAGTAAGGATGTATACCACTCTGCTTCTTCCTGTTCCAAATGCTCAGCTGTTTCTTGTATACGTGCCACTTCATCAAGTACTACTATTCCTGTTTCAGGTAAATAGTCTACTAGACTAGAAGGCGATTCATAATGGAGAGACAAATATTTAAACATATTTTGCATTTTGTTTCCGTGTTTCAGCTGTTCTAGTTCATATCCAACTGTTTCCAATAACTGTTCTTTCAGATTGGTACTTTTCACTTTCTTAACAGTTTCAGCTAAGCCTGCTTCTAGCTTCTGTGCACCTTGCTTCAATTCACTAGGAGAAAAAATAAACTCTGCAGCAGGACCAAATGATATAGATGAAATTTGTCCTTGTGATCGTTGGTCCTCAACTTGAAAAGCTCGAATCGAATCTATTTCCGTATCAAATAGTTCGATACGGACAGGTAATTCTTCTGTTAACGGATAAAGATCTAAAATTCCTCCTCGTAGGCTGAATTCCCCTGGGGCTTCTACCATTGATCTTCGTACATACCCAATCTGCACAAGAGTGCGAGTAAAGGATTCTAAATCTAAATCGTCCCCTTCTCGCAAAGAAATTTGACTGTCTTCCCAAGTTTCCCTTGATGGGAGAAAACGACGAATTCCCGCAATGGGGGCTACAATAATAGCCGTTTCATTATGGACAAGTCGATTTAGCACATCAATACGCTGTGCTAACAATTCCGGACTTGCTACACCAATTTCAGAAGCCACAAGCTCATTGACAGGATATAGAAGTACTTTCTTTTCCCCTACTATGGAGACAAGATCATCGTATACTTTTTGTGCTTGAAATAAATTATGAGTTACCACTAACTGCGTACGCTTTGATTTTTCATAAAGGGCAGCTAAAAAAAGAGTACGAGAAGAAGCAGCCATTCCAGAAACTAGTTGCTCCTTGAGCCCATTCTCAATACCATGTACAATGGAGATTATTTCTTTATTATCAATAAATTGTTCTAGTAAACCTATCATTTGTGAAACTCCTCTCGACAAAGAGTACGTTAGTATATTTTTATATGTTTATAAAAAGTGAAACTTCCATTGGTAGGGATTTTCTCAGGTATCATATAGATTATCTGAATTTCTTACTGCTGATGTAACCCCCGCTTAGAAAAGCGGGGGTTACATCAGCAGTAAGATAAAAAGAAAGTCCCTGTAAGTAAATATCAAAAACCCGTTAATACGGGATAAAAAAACAGAAAAATGCTTTGGGCTAACCAAAGCTTACTGAATAAATGTATCATATTCATGATAATGCGGATTACGCTCTAAAACTTCCTGGCAGTCCTCACAAATCGATTTCACATACACATTACCATATTCATCATAACGAACCATTTCCTTCTTGTCTTGCTCTGTTAGTTGCCCTACTACTACATTATGAGCTTCCTCATTCATAATAGAACCGATTCTGCATCCACAATGACGACAATAATAAAATGTACTCATATCTTCCTCCATACCTTATGTTCGACTACTAATAGTATGGCTATGTATGAGTATATTATACGTGTTTGTCCGTTACTCTACTACATTGTGCAAAAAGCAAAAAAGTCCTCACCAATGGAAGTTTCACTTAATTATACAATATCTACCCATTAAATGTATTCATAACCTGCAAAAACGGTGTATGGATCCATTCTTCACACGCATCTGCACTTTTCTGGATTGTCTCTGCCAATGGGGCTTGTTCTTCATTCGTAAAACGGCCTAATACATAATCAGGTACTTTCATCCCATTTTTTGGACGATCAATCCCAATTCGTATTCGGTTAAAATCCTGTGTCCCTAAATGAGCAATGGTTGATTTCACCCCGTTATGCCCGCCCGCACTTCCCTTTGTTCGAAGGCGTAGCTTTCCAATAGGAAGGTCCAAATCATCATACATAATAATAAAGTCCTCTATGTCAATTTTGTAATAATCCATAAGAGGACGAATACTTTCGCCTGACAAATTCATATATGTGAGGGGCTTCAACAGAATAACTTTCTCACCATCTACAGTTCCTGCACCAAACAGGCCTTTGAATTTCAATTGATCTAATGAAATGGCAAAACGCTTCGCCAATTCATCTATAACCATGAATCCAACGTTATGTCTCGTCCGTTCGTACTCTTTGCCCGGGTTTCCAAGACCTACTATTAGCTTCATTCTTATTCTCCTCATCATGACAGGATAGACGTAACCCTATGGTTACGCCTATCCCTCATCAAATTAATCAAATAACGTACTTACTGATTGATCTTCATAAATACGAATAATTGCTTCCCCGATAAGAGTCGCAACAGATAATTCCTTTATTTTCGGACTCTTCTTCTCTTCCGGAAGAGCAATAGAATTTGTAATGATTAGTTCCTTTATTTTTGAATTATTAATACGGTCGATTGCAGGACCAGACAATACTGGATGTGTACAGCATGCATATACTTCCTTAGCGCCATTTTCCACTAGTGCATTTGCAGCTAATGTAATCGTTCCTGCAGTATCAATAATGTCATCGATTAAGATACAAGTTTTTCCCTCTATGTTACCAATGATATTCATAACTTCAGAGACGTTTGGTCTAGGACGGCGTTTATCAATAATAGCAATCGGAGCTTTCAATCGATCTGCCATCTTTCTCGCACGTGTTACACCACCATGGTCCGGTGATACAACCACGATATCGTCTAACTTCTTCTCTGCGAAATAATCAGAAAGGATTTTCACAGCCATTAGATGATCGATTGGAATATCAAAAAATCCTTGAATTTGTGGCGCATGTAAATCTAGTGTTATAACACGGGATGCCCCTGCTGTTTGTAGCAAATTAGCTACAAGCTTAGACGTAATCGGTTCACGTGAACGCGCTTTGCGGTCTTGACGTGCATAGCCATAATATGGCATTACGATATTAATTGTTTTTGCTGATGCACGCTTTAATGCATCAATCATAATAAGAAGTTCCATAATATGTTCATTCACTGGAAAGCTCGTAGATTGAATAACGAATACGTCACATCCTCGAATGCTTTCATCAATATTAATTTGGATTTCACCATCACTAAAGCGAGTCACAGAGCATTTTCCTAACTCTACTCCTATATGTTTTGCAATCTCTTCTGCAACACCTTTGTTAGAGTTTAAAGAAAATACTTTTAAGTTGGAATCTAAATATTGGTTTGGCACTAGATAAACCTCCGCATATGGAATTTTTCTTGTTCAAGAATTCTGTTTTTTGTTCAATTTTTCTACATATTTTTCTTTGTTCGTCTGACGTGATCTTGCGATGGATAATGCGCTAGCAGGGACGTCATCTGTAATGGTTGATCCAGCAGCAACATAAGCCTTCTCACCAATTGTAACCGGAGCAATTAGGTTTGAATTACAACCGATGAATGCGCCGTCTTCAATAACCGTTTTATACTTGTTTTGACCATCGTAATTTACAGTAATAATTCCGCATCCTAAATTTACTCCAGATCCTACCTCTGCATCGCCGATATAACTTAAATGAGAAGCTTTGCTTCCCGTACCGAATGTGGATTTTTTAATTTCAACGAAGTTTCCTACACGTACCTCATCACCGATAACGGAAGCTGGGCGAATGTGAGCAAACGGTCCAATGGTAACATCTTTCCCAATTTCGCTATCTTGAACGGTAGATTGTCGAATAAGCGTACGATCTCCAACCATACTATCCTTTATCGACGTTTGTGGTCCAATATTGCAGTCAGAGCCAATGATCGTTTTTCCTTCGATAATGGTTCCAGGATACAACGTTGTATCACTACCAATACTAGCATCTGCAGAAATATACGTATTGTCTGGATCAATAATCGTAACACCATTCACCATATGCTTGTGATTAATACGTTTTTTCATCAGCTTTTCCGCTTGTGATAATGCGACGCGATCATTTACACCTAACGTTTCTTCGAAATTACTCGTTTGATACGCAGAAACGATATGCCCTTCGTTTTTTAAAATTTCAATAACATCCGGAAGATAATATTCTCCTTGTGCATTTTCATTCGAAACCTTTGTTAGTGCGTCGAAAAGAAGGGTATTATCAAAGCAATATGTTCCCGTATTAATTTCTTGTAATTGTAATTCTTCAGCGCTTGCATCTTTTTGTTCTACAATTTTCTCAACATTGCCTTCGCTATTACGTACAATACGACCGTAACCAAACGGTTGTTCCAGATGTGCAGTAAGTACTGTCGCCTTCGCCTTCGTTTGTTCGTGATGCTGTAATAACGCTTCCATTGTTTCGGAAGTAATCAATGGTGTATCACCACAAATAACGAGTGTCGTACCTTCCTTATGAGCTAACAAGTCGCTTGCTTGCATCACCGCATGAGCGGTCCCAAGTTGCTCTTCTTGAAGTGCAAAAGCACTTTGCTCGCCAAGTTGTTCCCTCACAAGTTCTGCCCCATGGCCCACAATTGTAACTGCATGTTGAAGACCTAACGAAGAAACCGCATCCACAACATGTTGAACCATAGGCTTTCCACAAACAGGATGAAGTACCTTGTACAGCTTGGATTTCATACGAGTACCTTTTCCCGCTGCCAATATTACTGCAAATCGATTTGACATACTAACCCTCCATCGCAACCTATTTATCCATTAAGAATATTATATTAAAATCTTTGACATTTCAAGAAACACCGGTTAACTATTAAATTTTACCACAATTATTGAAATTGTTTGAGAGGAAAAGCGTAGTAGGGGAGAAAAGGGAGAGAAATATACAAAATAAAACAAACTTCTGCCAAGTTCACAGAAGTTTGTCCGCCATATGCGATGTACTAACCAAAAAACCTTTGATTATATGTGATTAAGCGCCTGCTTCTTCCAGTTCAACCTCTTCTAACTCTCCTAAACGATGATATTCCGCGAGGACAGCATCTTGAATCTTACCACGAGTGCTAGAATTAATTGGATGTGCAATATCCCTGAACTCTCCGTCCGGAGTGCGCTTACTAGGCATCGCTACAAATAATCCATTATTGCCATCAATTACACGAATATCATGAACTACGAATTCATGGTCCAACGTAATGGATGCAATCGCTCTCATTCTGCCTTCCGTGTTTACGCGGCGTAATCTTACGTCAGTCACTTCCATCTTATGTTCACCACCCTTTTTTAAATCAGCGATATATGTCTAATAATTCCACAACTTCTCCTAATTTCCTTCTATATTTTAAAAATTTTTCAAAATACGAAATTCAAGGAAAAAATATGAATTAATTGTTAGCAATTAAAGCGATTACTTCAATCTCCAACGCAACATCTTTCGGTAGTCTCGCCACTTGAACACAGGACCGAGCTGGCTTATGGTCGCCAAAATAACTTCCGTAAATCTCATTAACAGCATTAAAATCATTCATATCCTTTAAAAATACAGTCGTCTTTACTACGCTAGCAAAAGAACAACCAGCCTCTTCTAATACAGCCTGTAAATTATGAAATACTTGATGCGTTTGTTCGCCTAAATCACCCGTAACTAGTGTACCGTCCGGGCGGAGGGGAATTTGTCCTGAACTATAAAACATATTATTTACTACGATTCCTTGTGAGTATGGTCCAATCGCTTGGGGAGCAGCATTGCTATGAATGATTTTCATAATTTTCGCACCTTTCAGATATTTTAGATGAAAAGATAAGCTCTTTCTCTTATTCTTCCCAAAATAAGAGAAGGAGCTTATCCCATTGTCTACAATTTTTTATAACCTTACTCTGTAATGAATTCTTTTTTCTCTAAAATAGGCAAAGTAAAATTTCCTCTTTCAATCGTTATCACTTTGTCTTTCACGTCTACCCCAATTAGGCGAACGAGCGATACATAATTGTCAACGAGATGTTCTTCTATATCAACATCTTCTACAAGGACACCAATTCCTACAACAGTTGCTTGAAATTCCTCAAGCATACTAACCATACCTTGTACAGTTCCGCCTGCCTTCATAAAGTCGTCGATAATTAAAACCCGCGCCCCTTGCTGTAAGCTTTTTTTCGCTAATGTCATCGTCTGAATCCGCTTAGAAGATCCCGAAACATAGTTAATCGACACCGTTGCCCCTTCTGTCACCTTGTTATCTTTACGGGCAATAACAACAGGCACATCCAAGTAATTCGCTACAGCGTAAGCTAAAGGAATTCCTTTCGTTGCAACAGTCATGACAACATCTATCTCTTCCTTGGCAAATATAGAGGCAAATAATCGTCCTGCCCCGTTAATATATAGCGGGTTACTTAATAAATCTGTCATGTATAGGTAGCCTCCGGGAAGAAGACGTTTCGAATCAGTAAGTTGTTCACGAAGTTCAGCTATAAGCTCATTGGCTTCTTCAACATCCATAAACGGAATGTATCTTACTCCTCCCGCTGCACCAGGAATCGTTTGAAGAGTTCCAACACCATGTTGCTCGAACGTTTGCTTAATAATGACCAAATCCTCACTAATAGAAGATTTAGCTGATTGGTAGCGTTCTGCAAAAAAAGTGAGAGAAATTAAGCGCCGAGGTTTTTGAAGCAAATAATAGGTCATATCGACCAAACGTGTACTACGTCGTATTTTCAAACTCCCACCTCAAATCACGAATATTCTAATTAAATCATAACCCATTATACGTCTTTATTCAAGCTTTTCTCGTTCGCCGAGCATACGTACTGCATACACTTGTTCACAAAATCCTTTTAGCCCATTATAAACGCGGCGCATTCTTGAATCATGATATACTAAACCAAAAACTGTAGGGCCGCTACCGCTCATTAGAACGGCATCCGCTCCAAATCGTTTCATTTGCTCTTTGATTCGTGCTACTTCGGGGTGCATCTGGAAGGTTACCTGTTCTAAGACGTTTCCTAACGTGCCGCATATTCCTTCATAATCACGGTTTGAAATGCTCGCAATCATTTTATCAACATCTGGATGGACCATTTGACTTACTTTTAAATTACGATACACATCAGCTGTGGAAACGCCAATCTGTGGTTTTGCTAATACTACCCAGCAAGGCGGTGGGGCTGGAATATGCTCAATGACTTCACCGCGGCCCGTTGCAATTGCAGTCCCCCCGTATACACAAAAGGATACATCAGAACCAATTTCCGCTCCAATTTCAGCAAGTTCTTCTCCGCTTAAGCCAAGATTCCATAGCGTATTCAAACCACGCAACGTAGCGGCTGCATCACTGCTTCCGCCTGCAAGACCTGCAGCTACTGGAATAATTTTTTCAATCGTAATGGATACACCCTTTTGTATGCCAAATCGTTCCTTCAAAATTTTGGCCGACTGATACGCAAGATTACGCTGATCATCAGGGACATACCGATTATGAGAAATGATTTCAATTTTATTCTGATCAAGCTCTGCAAGTTCGATTCGATCTGCCAAATCAATGGTTGTCATAATCATACGAACTTCGTGAT
>NZ_JBXKMX010000159.1:0-10490 GCF_056992975.1 Ectobacillus sp.
TTTCAAACCTGTTCAAGTGGTGTTCCTTGTACAGGAAAATATGTTGATTGGTTTGGATTTATTACGATCCCGCTACTAGCTTTCGTTGCCTTTACAGTCATAACAGTATGTATGTTTTTTGTTAGGAAGCAAGCTTTAGCTGAAGAAGAATGAAATAGATTGTGGAACAGGATAAGCCTTTCGAGGTTTATCCTGTTTGATTCAAAAGTAGATAAAGAAATCGCCTTGTAAAAAGAATGAGTATCCTTCACCAGCTTCTCATTCTTTTTTGTATGCTAACAGCTCGGATACTGTTACAAAGTCGTAACCTTGCTGTAAGAGTGCAGGTAGAATAATTTTCAGCGCACGAATCGTTTGAGATTTATTGTAAATCCCGTCATGCATCAGTACAATATCCCCATTTCTAGCATGCTTTAAAACATGATTTGCGATTGCATATACTCCCGGCGATGACCAGTCCCTCGTATCTTGATGCCAAGACCATAGTATGGTTTTATACCCTTCTTCTTTTGTTAAAGTAAGTAATTCTTCACTCATATACCCCCCTGGAGGGCGAAAAAACCGTGGTGCATTTGGTTGCCATTTATCGATATACCTTTCCGTCTCTATAATTTCCTGTTTCATTTGTTCAATGGATGCTTTATTGGAATATCTATGTGTCATTGTATGGTTGCCAATTTCGTGACCTTCTGCTACGATTCGCTTCATAATTGCTGGATTTTCTTGCATACGATTACCTACGACAAAAAAAGTAGCTTGTACATGGTACTGTTTTAAAATATCTAATATTTCAGGAGTGAAAACCGGATTAGGCCCATCGTCAAATGTAAGAGCCATTACTTTATGAGATGTAGGTACTTCCCACACAATATCGCCTTGTGCTTCTACTTTGTCACGTTTGATTTTTTTGGCTTCAACATGCAGAGGAGTCATCATGAAACAAATGATGAGTGCTGATAAAAGATAGATACGAATCGCAATCACCTCTTTTCCTACACTTAATATTTGAGGAAAAGAAAAAAATATACCGTTAAATAAAAATACGGTAATAGAGGTTCCACTTTTTGTCTGATTAGTCTAGTGGCTCAACATGTACGTTTGCTAAATAAATATCGTGCTTTGTGATAAGAATTTGTTCTACGTTAGAGGAAATGTCATGACTAATACGTACATCAATGTATGCATCCACTAATATAATGACGTCTACAATTGCATTACTGCCATAGCTTCTGGCTTTTATGGCTTTGACCTTCTTTACACCAGGTACTTGTGCAATGGTACTCTTATAGGCTGTTAGTTCCTCTTCATCAAATCCATCTGTCAATTGATGAGTAGCTTCTTTAAAAATATCCCAAGCGGTTTTACAAATGAGCAGTCCAACAATAAAAGCTGTCACCGAGTCTAGCCAGGGTAGGCCAAATTGTGATCCAACGATTCCGATAGTCGTTCCAACGCTCACCCACGCATCCGATAAATTGTCTTTAGCAGCTGCCATTACCGAATGACTTTTAATTTTTACTGCTAGTTTATGATTGAAACGATATACGAAAAACATTATGATTGCACAAAATATAGCTGTGTACGCAGATGTCCAATCTGGATAGGTTGTTTCCCCCTTAAGCAGTGTCAGAAGGGCTTGATAGAGCACTTGTAAGCCTACGGACATCATAATGAAGGAAGCGACCATGGATGCAACCGTTTCGGCGCGCCAATGACCATAAGGATGATCATGGTCTGGCGGCTTTTGCGATACACGCAAACCAATGAATACGGCGATAGAGGCAATAATATCTGTTGTATTATTGTAACCATCTGCTTGTAATGCCTCTGAATGGGCAGTATAACCTATAAATAATTTTAAAATAGATAATAGAATGTATACGATGATACTAAGAATGGCACCGCGTTCCCCCATTCGAAGCTTCTTATAGCGTTGATCCAATTTCTTTCCCTCCAAGTTTCTATTTCTATATATAATGGAAAACATATCCACTTGCAAATTCGCTTTTTACAATCCTATCAAACGAAATACATGTGGGTCTAGAGAAAACTTTTTAGAAAAAAACAGGAAAGTAAGCGTATACAAAAAATGTTTTACGAAGGCAAAAGAATAAGTTTCGTTTAGTCAAAAATGTTACCATATCGCTACTTATGTATAGATAATCAACTTTGTTTGCATAGACTCACATGGCCTATATTTGGTAAGCTAATAAAAGTATAAAAAATTTGTACCATGTTTACCCGGGAAGAAAATAGAGAGGAGTCTTGATGTATGATACAATCACGTACATCACCTTTACTAGTCGCATGGATTAGTGTTTTTAGTAATGTTTTATTAACGATTTTAAAACTAATAGTAGGAGTTGTGTTTCGGAGCCAGGTTCTCATAGCTGATGGTATCCATAGTGCAGCTGATGTCGCTGCATCTGTCGCTTCACTAGGATCCATGAAGATCGCAATTCAACCAGCTGACGAAGATCATCCCTATGGTCACGGGAAAGCAGAAGTTATTTCAGCTGCTATTGTCGCCATCATATTAGCACTTGCTGCTGTATTTATAGCCTATGAGTCGGTTTCATCTTTATTTGAGCCTGCCGCTAAGCCACATATAATTGCTTTACTTGCTGCAACTGTATCGCTTGTTTGGAAAGAAATTTTATACATATATACATACCGAATTGGGAAAAGGGTAAATAGCAAAGGATTGTTAGCTACTGCTTATGATCATCTTGCTGATGTATACGCATCACTTGCAGCTACAATTGGGATTGGAATTGCATTGCTTAGTAATATTATTCCCATTCCTTATGGCGCTTATGGGGATCCGATTGCTGGAGGTATCGTTTCTATCTTTGTACTTCGTCTTGCTGTACAGATGGGAAAAGAATCGATCGATACGTTAATGGAGGGGAGTTTGACACTTGAAAAACAACAATCCTATCGTAAACTTATCGAAGAAAATCCGAACGTGAAACGAATTGATCGTCTTAGAGCAAGGGAACTAGGCTATTATGTTTTAATTGATGCAAGAGTTAGCGTGCTTGCAGAGCTTAATATCCAGCAAGGTCATGATATATGTAGAGAAATAAAAACATCAATTATGAAAGAACATCCAGAAGTAAAGGAAGTTTTAATTCATCTTAATCCTTGGTATGAAACAAAGTCGAATAAATAGTATTCTATCCTTATACCCATGTATGCATGGATATAGGGATATTTTTTTATTGGAAAATGAAATATTCCCTCCTATACTGGTATAAGACCTAACATAATCCATGAAATGAATACAAATTATAAAAATATAGAGTGAAATGAACATTTTTCAATAAAAGTACGTCTTTTCAGATAAGAGAGAAGACAGGAGGGGCTGGAGTATGTGAACCAGGAATTGCATGAGTTAATACAGCACGCAAAACGAGGAAAAGAAGATGCATTCTCACAGCTGGTCACATTGTATAAAGGTGAAGTGTTTCGGCATGCCTATGCGATGGTTAATGATAAGATGGAGGCTGAAGACATAGCGCAGGAAGCCTTTCTTAAAGCCTACCTTTCCCTTTCAAAATTAGAAAATGAATATGCATTTGTTTCATGGTTAACGAGAATTGTAACGAATTTATGCTATGATCGCTTGAAAAAGATGAATAAAATAAAATCGTATTCTTCAGAAGATATCGTAAGCATAGAGAGTGATGAGATGGAACACGTACAAACACGTTTAACGATTCAGGAGGCCATGCAAAGATTATCGTTTGAACATAGAACGGTTATTATTTTAAAAGATGTACAGGGATATTCTTATGATGAGATAGCAAGTATTCTACATATTCCTGTTGGAACGGTTAAGTCTAGATTGAATGCTGCAAGAATGATGGTAAGGAAAGAAATTTCTAGAGGTGATGAGAATGCATGAGGTAGAAGAATTACTACCTGATTATGTAGACGATGAATTAAGTTCGGATCAACGTATGAAAGTAGAGAAACATCTTAGTGTATGTATGGAATGTCAACATCAGGTGAAAGAGTTGGTGCAGATGAAGCAAGATATTCTGCAGGCCTATTCATTGATTCAGCCAGATGATCATTTCGAAGAGATTGTAATGGAGAACATTGGCTCTTACAAGCAACAATTGAAACGAAAATCGAAAGTTATGCATGTTTCGCTTTCCATCGTTATGTCTGCTCTATTCTTATTTCTTTTTCTACAAACGAGCTCTATCTTGTATGCTATCTTTCAAGTTCTATTTGCGTTTATACATGTTGGCATGAGTCTTGTTGGCGCTATTGTAACGATTATTTCTTCTGTTCCTAATGTGATTGAAATTGTCGTGATATCAACCCTTTTTGTCTTTATTTTTTCCAGTTGGTCGATTCATCGATTGTTACGGACGAAGGCCATCAGTTAAGGAGGTGGAAAATTGAAAATACTTCGATTATCAATTTTCGTTATGTGTATCTATTTTCTTTCCATGCAGCAGCAAGCCTTTGCTGCAGATACAAGTCTCATTCAATTTAAGGAAACGACCATTCACGATTATCAGAAAATAGAAGGAATTCTTGTTATCGGTAATGATGTAACAGTGGAAGGTACGGTCAATACGGCAGTCATCGTCATAAATGGAGATTTACATATACAAAAAACTGCTATTATTAAAGGTCCCATTCTTGTGATTGGAGGGGTAGCTGAGCAACAACAAGGTGCGAAAATCGGGGAACATCTGCTCGCGCTCCAATTCAATGATGCTACGCAAAATAGTTTTTTATTTGCAGGTGCGTTGTTTCTTGGTATATGGATTATCCGAGTTCTGTTGGTACTTAGTATCGGAATCTTTACGATACTTACAGGGATACTGATGAAGCAACGAGTGGAGCAAATGAGTACTCCTCTTCTAACAGAGTGGGGACGATTACTTGTAACGGGAGCATTTACTAGCATTGCTCTAGTAGCCCTTGGTGTTCTGCTTACCGTTAGTGTAATTGGTATACCGATTGTCATTGTATTACTCGCCCTATCTCTTCTTTCCCTATTAATAGGAATGTGTATGCTTAGTAGGGTAATTGCAAACAAGGTGAAAGGGCTTGAAGATGGTCCATGGTGGAAAAAATTAACGGTTGGGTGTGCTATTTTACTTTCTTTTATGAGTCTTCCGTTAATTGGAGGATTCGTTATTTTACTAACAATCTGGCTGTCCTTCGGTGTTTCAATAAAATGGTTGGTAGATAGAAGGAAAAAAAGATGATGCATTCCTTGCACGGAAAAATATTTTTTATTTGATCTGAACTTTTTATAAGTTGCCTTCGTCCATTAACATGAAGAAAAATAAGGAGGCAATATACGGATATGAGTAGTTTTGTACAAAGCGTTTTATTCACTTTAATGAGTTTTGGATATGTGGGAATTGCAATTGGATTAATGATAGAGGTCATCCCGAGTGAAATTGTATTGGCTTATGCGGGCTATCTGATTACAAAAGGAGAAGTTAGCTTTGTTGGAGCCGTAATAGCAGGGGTTATTGGTGGCGTCATTGCCCAGTTATTTTTATATTGGATTGGTAAGTATGGGGGCAGACCGTTTTTAGTGAAATACGGAAAATTTTTATTTATTCGTGAAAAACAAATTGATATGGCAGAACGTTGGTTTGAGAAATACGGGGTTGGAGTTATATTTACAGTAAGATTCATACCCGTTGTTCGGCATGCCATTAGTATTCCAGCAGGTATTTCACGTATGTCTCTTGCAAAGTTTACGAGTTATACGACTCTTGCCATCATTCCATGGTCCATTTTATTTATTTATCTTGGAGAAAAATTAGCCTCAAATTGGCAACAAGTGAATCAAATTGCAAAGCCGTACGTACAGCCTATTATGTTTGCGGCTATTATAGGGGTAATTGCGTACCTGTTTGTAAAAATTCAAAAAAATAGACAATCTCGTGCATAATCATACAACTAGGAAGAAGCAGAAGGTGAGAGTCCATGAATAATGAAATATTTCAACAAATTAACAATTTAGCAGGGCATTCAGCTCTTTTAGATAAAACGATGGTGTTTTTAACAGATAGTACAGCCTATATTGCCATTTTTATTTTACTGGCTCTTTGGTTTCGAAATGGAAAGGAAGAAAGAGTAGCTGTTTTTAAGCAGTACACTGCCATTTACGCGGTTCTTTCAACATTGATGGGATTGGCTATAAACGCGATTATACATAGCGTATACTATCATCCACGTCCTTTTGTTACGTATCATGTTCATCAATTGGTTCCGCACGGCCCAGACTCTTCATTCGTAAGTGATCATTCTGTACTCGTGTTTGCGATTGCCTTTACATTGTTGCTTCGAAGTGATTCTTTGAAACGCATTGTACTTAGTTGGGCAATCCTTATTGGAATAACAAGAATCTATATAGGTGTCCATTACCCATTTGATGTGATAGGAGGAGCAGCTCTTTCCTTTATGACAAGCTTCATCGTTATTGCAAATGCAAAAAAGGTAGAGCCACTCGCACAGTTTATCTTTCGTATGTTCGGAAAAATGGTCATTGTTTTTCCATTTCTTTCGAAATATTATCATGTATCGAGTCGTAATGGGTAACGTGATGGTATAGCCATTCGTCTAAGGAGTATTTCATGAGGAAGAGAATATTTAGTATCTTTTTCGTAGTTATAATCCTTATAATTGGGTATGTAAATCGTGCCCAATTAGTGGATGTAATTAAAGAAGGCGGTATGTTTTCTGTATGTATTAGTATGCTAATGGTTGCAATGGGGGCATTTTTCCCCATTATACCCTTTCCTATTTTAGGTGGAATCATTGGCGCGGTATTTGGCGTTTGGCAAGGTACCCTTATTTCTTTAGCGGGGGGAATGTTAGGAACCACCGTTTTTTTCTTGTTAGTACGATATGGATTTCGCAATGTAACAAAGACCTATATAATGAAATATGAAACGATTAAAAAATATGAAACAATCATGCTTAAGAAGCCCTTTCTTGCTGTTTACTTAAGTAGAATGATTCCGGTTATCCCTGCCACTGTCGTAAATATGACATGGGCACTTAGTGATGTTGGTATTTACACATTTTTTGTTGCATCCTCTTTAGGGAAAATTCCAAATATTCTACTTGTAAATTATGCAGGTTCCATTTTTATCGAGCATCAATGGGGAGCTATTGTAGCATATGCAGCTTATATGGCTGTCATAGGAGCAAGTTATTATGTCGTATTTTTTAAGGTGAAAAATAGAGAGAAAACCGAAAAATTAAAAAATGAGTAGGTGACAACTATGGTAGGAAAAGAGAAAATGCTTATTTTTTCTAGCACTTTTGGGGAAGGTCATCAACAAGCTGCTCATGCTATTTCTCAGGTAGCCAGGCTTTATGAGGGGATTGAAACAATACAGTTAGATTTTATATCTCTTGAACACCCGTTATTATTTCCAATAGGTCATTACATGTATATGAAAGGAATAACGACCTTTCCAAGTTTTTACGGATATTTGTTTCGGAAAACGCGTCTAAGTAATTCTCCTACACTGAAATTACATTTTTTATCGGAAGAGTTACAACGTATGAAGAAATTATTAGAAGAAATTCAGCCAACAGTTGTAGTGAATACATTTCCCTATACAGCTTATCTCATCTCAAAACTAAAGGAGTATGGTCTTAGTAATGTTCCCTTGGTAACAATTATTACTGATTACACCGACCATGGTTATTGGATTCATCCAAATACAGATTTGTATATTGTAGGATCAAAAGAGGTACGGGAAGCCCTTCAAAAACGAGGCATAGAAAAAGGTAAAATAGCTGATACAGGCATTCCTGTAAGACAAGAGTTTTGTTGCGATTACTCTCATGCTAGCTTGTTTGAAAAGTATGGATTAGACCGATCCATTCCTACTATTCTTGTTATGGGAGGCGGCTACGGTCTTATGGGAGATGCAGTGTCATTCTTTCAAATGCTGACTACATTAGAACAAAAGCTCCAAATTTTAGTTGTATGCGGACATAATGATAAACTTAGACAAATTGCAGAAGATGAATTAAAAGACTGTAAGCATCGTAGTATCGTTACTGGATATATTGATTATGTACATGAATTCATGGCTGTTTCCGACCTTATTGTGACCAAACCAGGCGGTGTTACCATTTCCGAGGCGATGGCTGCGGGATTACCGATGGTTCTGTATCATGCCCTTCCTGGACAGGAACAGGATAATGCTACATTTTTAAAAAAGGCTGGCGTTGCTATGCAAGTAGAAACGCTGGAAGATTTGCAATTACTGCTCTCCGAACTTAGCAGTAATTCTTTAGCCTATTTAGCAGTAAAGAAAAACGTAGAAGCGTACAAGTGGAAGCCATCTGCTCTTGACGCTCTTCATGCGATATTACAATTGAGTCAGCAAGAAAAAGGCCTTATTCCAACGATTGTATAACCGTACAAATCTTTTAGGTAGGATAAAATTGTCTTACTTTTTATAACGGAGATGAATGAAATGTGGGTTATTTTGTTTACTGCTTTGATTATATTAATTCTATTCTATGCAATACTTCCAAATATAGCAGCGCGATTTGGCTTCGGTGTTATTTTAAAAAGTAAGAAGAGACGAGAAATTGCCTTTACATTTGATGATGGACCTAATCCTATCTATACACCTCTTTTGCTTAGCTTGTTAAAAAAATATGGAGTGAAAGCAACTTTTTTTGTGGTAGGAGAGCAGGCGGAGCGTTATCCGGAAATACTGAAGCGAATGCATGAAGAAGGTCATGAAATAGGATTACATAATTATGTTCATGTCTCGAACTTGCTGTTAGGTCCTTGGACGTTGAAAAAACATTTGGAGAGAACTGCATCTTATGTGGAGCAGATCACGAGTGTACGTCCTGTATTTTATCGCCCTCCTTGGGGACTTATAACTGGACTTGACTTTTTTTTACAAAAAAGCTTTCGTATGGTTATATGGTCGATAATCGTAGGAGATTGGCGCACAAAGGGTGGGAGTGTAAGAATTAAAGAAAAACTGCTACATTCTCTGCATGAAGGTGCTGTCATCGTACTCCATGATAGCGGGGAAACGTGGGGAGCAGAATCAAATGCACCAGAATTTATGTTGAAAGCTCTAGAAGAAGTAATACAGGAAGTACAGCGACGCGGCTATCGATGTGTGAAAATGGGACAGCTTTTTCCTGACAAGTAAATATGATTTTTTAATAATGATGCAGACAAGTCACCTTAATAAGCGATGACTTGTTTTTTGTGCAATAAGAAGCAGAGAGTTGAAACATATTGCAATTTATTGTAGGGTGATTTACAATAATAATATACCCATTAGGGTATATTATTATTGTTTCTTTTTATTGCTATTGTAATTATTTCCATACATGATGATGTATCATATTCATGAAAGAAAGGAAGATAGAATTATGACTGGTCATCGTTTTAATCCAGAGCATGCAAATAAATTATTAAACCCAAAACGGAGGAAAGCTGTCTTGCCTGAGAATGTCATTGAAATTATGAACATTCAAAAGGGAGATCATGTTGTGGAACTTGGTGCAGGAAACGGATACTTTACGCTTCCTATTGCTAAAATCACAGAAGAAATGGTATATGCAGTTGATATTGAATCTCATATGCTTTCCCTTCTTCAGGACCGAGCACGTGAGCAACATATTTCGAATCTAACGTATATCACAAGTGATGTGACAAACACACAGCTACCAGAAGAAGTTGCTGATAAAGTGCTACTTGCATTCGTTGCACATGAATTACCGGATATAGGAGCACTTTTGCGCGAGGTGTCACGAATCGCGAAAAAAGGTGGACAACTGCTTATCGTTGAGTGGGAAGCTGTTGTAAGCGAGAGCGGACCAGCATTAGAGGAGAGAATTCCATCAACGAAGTTGCAGAATCTATTAACATCATTTGGTTATGCAAGTAATCTTTATAAAATCAGTGATTCTGTATACGGTTTACTCGTTCGTATGTCGTAAGGAGGAATCTCTATGGATTATCAAAAAGAAATTCAGTTAGATATAAAGAAAATGGATCAGAAAGTTCTAGACGTTATTGCGATGATGGAACAGAATAAAGGATGTCCAGATGTTGTACAGGAACTTTCTATGATTCGCGTGGCAATTGATCGGGCTATTGGAATGATTGTAGCAGCAAACGTTGAACAGTGCGTATATAACAGCAAAGAAAATGATTCAAGTGAAGTAGTCAAAAATGCACTCGAACTTATTGTGAAAAGCCGTTAATCCATTTGGATAACCAAAAAGGAAGTTCCTTAAGTTAACAAGGGGGAATGAAACATGAGTATTGGCTTTATCCTCACCATTTTTGCACTTGGATGTATAGGCTCCTTTTTATCTGGTATGCTCGGAATTGGCGGAGCAATTATTAACTATCCAATCTTATTATTTGTTCCCGCATTATTAGGATTTCCCACCTTTACTGCACACGAAGTGACAGGAATAGTAGCAGTGCAAGTATT
>NZ_JBXKMX010000160.1:0-6862 GCF_056992975.1 Ectobacillus sp.
TAAGTAAGACGTAAGCTCCGATAATAATACTCGGGAATATAATAACTGATTCTAGCTTACTTCCATATCGATCGATTGTTCCATTGAAATCCCAGTGCACAGGAACGCGATTAGGTAGATACAGATACCCCAAAATACTAAAACCAATACTAAGTAAAGCGATAAACAGTGTAAAGCGACGGTTTTTCATCATTCCTCACCTTATTTCTCATTTTTAACAGAAATGTTCACTAATCAAGTCATGCGCTTTGAATGTTTGATTCATACGCTCAGCTCCTTTATATAGTTAGATAATTGTCTAACCATCTAAAATATACAAAGAAGCTAAGCAAAAGAATAGATGATTATTTGATGAAAAATGAAAAAATTGTGAATGTACATCTTATATTTACTTAAAATATCTTTCTATTTCTAGTAATGGCATGGAAGGAATATGAAATTCTTTCCTTTTTATTTCGAATTCTTCCTTTGTAAAAGGACCTAATCGTATGTTATGAATCCTATCTATTATCCAAACATGTATTTGCTTGTCATTAGAAATGCTAGCATCCGGATGATTTAGTACAACCGGCTTTGGAATTTGTGTAGCAATAATATAATTTTCATTCCATGCTAAGTGGGTGACATCTGATGGAATGAATTGAGAAGCATGGGTATTTTCCTCTTTTGAAACAACTTTCGTTCCACCGGAAGAATGATGCAAAACATAATCCTTTCCAATTTCGAAAATAGTGTGGGGCTGTTGCCTAGAACATCCTGTAAGAAATACACATGTTATAGCATAAAATAGAACGAAGTATTTCATGGTACCCCTCCCGCTGCTTGAATCTAATATGTGCTCTTTAGTTAGAGTTAGAATACCCATTTTTTTAAAATTTAACCTATTTTTCAGTTTTCTTAAAATACTAATTACAAGGTGGAAATATATAAATCATGGGTAGGAAATGCTATGTAAAAAGGGGTATAGCCATTTCATTTACAAGTTTAAATGTACATGGTACGATGAACATCGTAAATAGGAAAGAAAGGTAGAATGCCTAATGAAATTTAAAATGCATAACCCAAGCATCATTATGAACCGAGTTGGAGCAACGTTATTGGATATGTTTATTATCTCTGTAGTATACGGAGTAATAGTGGCAATATCGACAGGAAATTATAAGGCCATTTTTGACCGCTTTGATGTAAGCTTTGGTGATTATCGCTTTGATTTAACTCTTATATTTGTCCTTATGTTTATCTATTTTGTGTTCGTACCATTGTTATGGAATGGTTTGACGGTCGGGAAAAAAATAACGAGAGTACGTCTTGGCAAAACAAATGGGGAACCACTTGATTTTATTACACTATTTGTACGTTTTCTGATTTTAATCATTCCTACTGTACTTCTACTAGGCATACCAGCTTTAGTCACCGTGTACATGATGCTCTTCCGTAAGGATAATCGTGGTTATCATGATTTAGTAGCTAGAACAAAGGTAAATGGTCCATTGTAAAATCTTTTTCTTATCATAAAATTTAGAAGAAGTTTCTGTAAAGGTCATTCCCTTTTTACAGAAACTTCTTTTCACATAGAATTGAAAATATGCTCTTAATAGGGGAGATAAGGTTTGAAAGAATGGTTAAAGATATTTGATGATGATAAGACAGTAATTGGTCGTAAACTACGTGATGATGTACATAGAGATGGAGATTGGCATGAAACGTTTCATTGTTGGATTATAGAGAAACACGAATTGTCTTCATTTGTCTATTTTCAAAAGCGTTCAAAGGGTAAAAAGGATTTTCCAGGATTGTTTGATATTACAGCGGCTGGGCATATACAAGATGGTGAACTTGTTTTAGTTGGTGGTTTGCGTGAAATTTACGAAGAACTTGGAATTACTGTATCGCCTGAATCACTTCATTATTGTGGATATGTGAAAGGTAAGTATGAAAAGGAAGATTTCATTGATTGCGAATTTAGTCATGTCTATTTTTATATCGTAGAGGGGGAGCCTCCTTTTGTGCTAGGAGATGAGGTGGAAGATATAATTAAAATGGATGTAGAGAATTTACAAGATGTAATGGACGGAAAGCGTATTTTAGTACAATCTCAAATTTCTAAAGAGTCTTCATACGTTACATTTTCTGATCTTTGTCCCCATGGCTTGGAATACTATGAATATCTTTTGCATGAAATAAAGCAACTAAAACGATGATTATCTTAGTTTATTATGTAAAAACTGTATAATAGGGCGTATAAAAAAGAAATTTGAAGTAGTCAACAGCGGGTGTTTTACATAAAAACAAGAAAGAATGTATATAAATTATTAGCTTTTTATAGTTTTCTGAAAATTTTTTTATTTTTTTATGAAAATTTGTTCATATTCTTGTTATAATAGTTGTTATATAGGACTGGCATCTCCTATATGAGTACCCTCCATGGAAAGGCACGCATCGGTAGGCGTGCCTTCTTTTTAATGTAATCAGATTTTAATAGATATTTATAATATATTTACGATCGGTGTAGCAAGGGAAGTTTGCTTCTTTTTCAACTTTATTGTGAACATATTTAGAGTACATATGGATACTCTCTTATAGCGTTAATCGAGACACCTTTATAATCATAAGAGTTTCAGTCATTTTCATTGTTAGTATCCTTTTTTCACGAGGAGTATGAGGGAACGATTCCTTCTCTCTTGCCGATGGAATAAGAGAAGGAGTATACTGTTCAACGGGAAAACTACAAAAAGGGGCAGTGAAGATGAAGCTAGCGGGTAAAGTTGTAGTAGTGACTGGTGGAGGCGTCGGTATCGGCCGGAAAACAGCCTTACTACTAGCCAAAGAAGGTGCAAAAGTAGCGGTGACTGATATAGATGAAAATAATGGTCAAGCTACTGTTGATGAAATTTTAAACTTTCACGGAGAAGCTATTTTTGTTGTTCATGATGTGAATGATCAAGATGAATGGTATAGAGTCGTAAAGGAAGTACTTCATAAATACAGTCATATTGATTTGTTATTTAACAATGCAGGATTATACCAAATTCAATGCGATAATCAATATGAAGAACAATGGGTAAACTCTATAACAAATACAATCCGAGATATTTGTAAAGAGGTAAAGTCCGTAAGTACTTCCGTTATGACACAATCAAGCAGAGCATCCATGGATATTCCGTCATTTGGTATGCTAGGATTTTCAGGAGCATGGTCTGTAACGAGTTCAAGCTTGTAACTTGTAACGAATAAAAATATGTAACTCCCAGATAGTATGTTGATTTAAAATTCATCAGTGGAAATATGTGTTGTTTTCACTGATGGAGCCTTCTTTGCAACCCATTTGTTTCTGCTTTTATATACAAAAAAGTAAGCGCTATCAAAAAAGGATAAATGGAGAATTACTATCTCTCCATTTATCCTTTTTTGATTAAAAATTGTTCAAGGCGATCACAGGCTTCTTTTAATTCCTCCATACTGTATGCGTAGGATAAACGTAAGTAGCCTTCTCCGTATTGGGAAAATGCACTACCTGGAACGAGGGCAATTTTTGCTTCTTTTACGAGTTGCAAAGCAAAATCAAACGAGCTCTTTCCGAAATTCCCTATGTATGGAAATAAGTAAAATGCACCGTGTGGGAGCACGACGTGTAAACCCATGTTTATCAGACGGTTATATACATAATCGCGTCTTTCTTTATATTGCTTACGCATCATGAGCGGTGCATCCTTTGCTTTGGTAAGTGCCTCTATAGCAGCGTATTGAGAGATGGACGATGCACATGTTACATTATATTGATGAACTTTAATTATTTGTTTTGCTAAATAACGGGGGGCAAATAAGAATCCAATTCTCCATCCCGTCATTGCATGAGATTTAGATAATCCGTTTATGACAATGGTTTTATTTCGCATGTCTGGAAACTGTACAATTGATTCATGCTTTTCTTCATAGATAAGTTCACTATAAATTTCGTCTGAGAGAACAAAGATGTCTTTATCTTTTAGTACAGTTGCAAGATCCTCTAATTCGTTATGACTTAATGTAACGCCGGTCGGATTAGATGGATAGGGAAGCACTACGCAACGAGTTCGGTCGGTTATGGCCGCTTCTAATGCATCTTTGGTAAGTTTGAAATTTGTTTCTCGTACATCTACTAACACTGGCGTAGCTCCGCATAACCGTATAATAGGTTCATAGCCAGGATAAATTGGAGCGGGTAGTATTACTTCTGTGCCAGGTTCTAGTATAGTTCGAAAAGCGATATCAATTGCTTCGCTTGCTCCGATTGTGACAATTACTTCATCATTTGGATCATATTCTTGATGGTAACGATCTTTGACAAATTCACTTGCTGCCTGTCGAGTCTCTAGCAAACCAGCATTAGGAGTATAACCGGTAATATTTTCTGAAATAGCGCGTATGCCAGCTTCTTTAACCTTTGATGGGGTAGGGAAATCAGGTTGACCAATTGTTAAGGAAACGAGATCGTCGTATTCTTGAATCATATTAAAAAATTGGCGTATGCCAGAAATTTGAATATCTTTAACGAGTGGGTTTAACAAATGTTCCATATGAATCTTCCTTTCAAACAAACATGTTAATTTATTTTAACATACTATCCTCTTCCAATGTTTTATTATCATGATGTTTTGCAGTCTCCATGATAGAATGCGCAAGAATCTTTCATTCCTGTTAAAAATAATCAGACATGTAAATATTTTTACAAAAATTCCCTTTGAAAATGATATAATGATTAAAATGTGGTATAGGGAGTGGAATTATTTGGAGCAGGTTCGAGATTTATTGATACAAATAGCATGTATCATTTTACCGTTATTTTTATATGAAATGATTCGTTTGAATCGATACTATATAACAGCTCCTAATCCTAGTCGATATGTTACATCTGCTCTTTTTTCTATTATTGTAATGCTAAGCATGTCGTATCCAGTAAATCTAGGAGAAGGAATTGCATACTCGTTTCACGATATTCCCATCATAGCTGCTTTTTTGTATTATGGTTCATTAGGTTTCTTACCTGCAATTATTTCAGTATTATACAATGTGGTTATCAATGGTCCTAGTGGCTTTGTAGCTGATTTATTCGAAACGATTTTCCTTTCTTCCATCCCTTTTGTTCTTTCTAAGCAATGGAAACAGTACAGCAAAAACAAAAAAATAGTAATATCATTTCTCCTTGCTTCCTTTTATGCATTGATTCACCTAATCGTTAATGTACAGGTTATAAGTATCCATGTGGGAACCCCTCGTTTATATGCATTTTTCTCTGTAGCAGGAATAATAATGGCTGTTACGATGACATTTCATGTGTATGTAACAGAATATTTAAACGATAATGCGATGGTACGAAATGAAATGTTAAAATCAGAAAAGCTGAATATTATTAGCGAATTAGCGGCTTCAGTTGCACATGAAGTGAGAAATCCATTGACTGTCGTTCGTGGCTTTCTTCAGCTGTTAGAAGGGTCAGAAACGAATAAGAATAAAGAATATATGCAGCTGGTTCTTACAGAATTAGACCGAGCAGAGGGAATCATATCTGACTATTTAAATTTAGCTAGACCACAGATTGAAGAGAAAATACCAATATTATTATCCTCACAGCTTAATGAAATGACTTCGCTCATGTCATCATTTGCCGCAATGAAAGGTGTATTCTTGCAGGTAAAGATTGAAGAAAATTTGTATACCATTGGGGATAAAGCAAAATTAAAACAAGCAATCATGAATATTGTGAAGAATGGAATAGAAGCTATTCAGCAAAAACAAGGATATTTAAAAATACATGCGTATATAGAAGGCAATGAGATTGTGATTGTTGTGAAGGATAGTGGGGTGGGTATGACGAAGGAACAGCTTGCTCGTCTAGGACAGCCCTATTATTCACTCAAGGAAAAAGGAACTGGATTAGGGCTAATGGTAACATTTAGCATCATCCAGGCACATAATGGAGATATTACATACAAGAGTGAGCTAGGAAATGGGACAGAGGCTATGATTCGACTGCCGGTTTGGAATGGAAAAATATAAAAAGTTACCGTTTAATCGGTAACTTTTGTACACTGCTATGATTGAGTTCGTTCGGGTTTTAAGCGAGAAAACAAAGTACGTAATGATTTTATTATGTTGTTTTCTTGGGAAGCAGCGATCATTCGCTTCGTTTCCTGCATCTCTCGTATGAGAAGCATAAGCTGTTCATCGCGACTTGCATCTTTTTTGTATACTTGATGTATGACTTTATTCATTTTTTCCTCTTGCTTTGCGTCTTTTTTATACATATGACTCATTAAATGGTTTAGCTTATTTTCTTGTTTTGCTTCACTTTTTTGCACATGGCCGACTAGGTCTAGTAAAATCTCCTCTTGTTGTGTCTCGCTCACATATACTTGTTGCATGAGGTCATCTAGCTTTTCATCCTTTTGTCTATTTTGGGTAATGAGAGTAGAGTTTTGATGGATAATTGCTTCGTTCAGTTGGGCAAGAGTATCAAGCTTATGCATAAATTCCTCAAACTTTTTATTTTGTTCTCGAATGGTAGTCGTCACATCTCTCGCTGTCTGTTCCTTTTCCTGAACGGAACTTTTTGAGGTATGAATAAGAGCCCCATTTTGTAAATCTTTAAGGGTTTGAACTACTGCATCGTTTATATCAACTTGATGCATGACAACTCTCTCATGAATTCCTTTCAATAATCGAATATCATCTAACTTAAAGCAACGAGCACCGGAGGCTTTCCCGATATCGTAGCCGCTTAGTTCTAAAGTTTGACTATATTTGCGTATTAGGTTGCCAGGTATGCCTGTCTTACTGGCTACATCCTTTGTTTTATAGGTTTCCATCATGTTTTGATCTCCCC
>NZ_JBXKMX010000161.1:0-3277 GCF_056992975.1 Ectobacillus sp.
GGATGACATGGGATTGATGCAAAGTAGATGATAGACTTTTAATGAACTGGGAAAAGGTGTTACGATCTTGACTGCTCACATTTTCAATATCAATATTAACTCCATCCCAATGATTTTGAAAGGCTGCCTGATTTAGATTTTTAATAAGTGAATCGGTTTTGGTTGGATTGGTAAAAAGCTGATGAATGGTTTGTTTCACATCTTGTCCCATTGTAATTCGTGCCCAAACTTGTTGATTTTGCTTACGTAACATTTCGTTTGTTAGAGGATTTGTACTGAGATGTAGATGAAATTGATTGTCTATGGAACCAGCTGCAGTCGAAATAATGTTTAACCCTTTGTAGCGAGCTAAAGAATTGCTATTTATCTGATTTCCCGTCCACCCTAAGTGAAGCCCCGCACTAGGGGCTGATTCTTTAGTAGGAGAAATGCTGTTTGAATCGGGCGTTTGATTTTTTTTAGGAGAGGGAGAGGTAAACAGGGTATTTAGTCCGGATACATTCACTATTAGAGTAGGAATTATAATTATCATGGATAATAAAAAAGCTAGAAAAAATAACATATGTTTGATAACCTTTGGCTGGCTTTGTTTACGAGCAGGTCGAATATACGTGTTCTGCAAAAAAAGTTCCTCCATTTCCCAAAAAAGTGGGTGAAATTTTCTCCCTTTAAAAGTATATGGTGACAAACTGTAAATATTTCTATTTGGTGAGTTTCAAAGGACAATTCATATGTAGTTTTATTATAAAAAAGAGATGACTCAAAAAAATACACGATTTACGTTGAGTCATCTCATGAAATAACACTTGTTAAATCAGCGCATTCTGAGGTGTTTATTGATATTCATACAGTCTATATTCTTATGATAATTCTACTTAATGTCATAATTGATTCTAATTTGATGTATTAAATATTACATTTTTATGGTTAAAACATACCCATGCCGCCCATACCAGGGTAAGCTGGATACTGAGACATACCCATACTGCCCATACCAGGGTAACTTGGATACTGAGACATACCCATGCCGCCCATACCAGGGTAAGCTGGATACTGAGACATACCCATGCCGCCCATGCCAGGGTAACCCGGATATTGAGACATACCCATGCCGCCCATGCCAGGGTAACTCGGATACTGAGGCATGCCCATGCCAGAAATACGCAGAGAATCGTTTGTCATATTTACACCTACTTTTCTTAAGGCTTCTTTGTTCTTTACAGACTATGCTTTAAGAAAGTAAGAGAGCTTATCTGTCTAAAAATTAGGCGAATTATGATAAGAGGTATAAAATTTTTTGCAAATGTTTTCATTTGCAATTGGAGATGAAGGTGGGTAAGTAATCTGAATACGTAAGGAGCCTACCATACCCGCTACTCCGCATTAGACCAGAAAGATATTAAAGTATTCCTATGCCTATGTTATCTAGTATATCTTTGTAAATTTTCATGCTTGTTATGAAATCCTTTATGAAATGCTTGATGTTCATTATGATGTCCTCCAACATGCCCTGCTGCAAATCCTGCCGCAAATGCAAATAGGAAGATAACTACTGCAGTAAGAATTTTGTAAATTTTTTTCTTTCCTTTAAAATAATGTAGTTTCAGTTCACTTGAGAGTTCTGCTTTTATTTCTTCTTTTAAATCTGCTTTTATGTCAGTAGAGCTTTCATTGCTTTTTTCTTCCTCCAAAATGTCTCACCCCTTTCCTTGTTAGTCATTCTATTTTGAAGCAAGTATTCTTAGACCGAGTCCCTTTGTTCAAACTTTACTTTCTTTCTATGAAACATGTTGGAGAAAGTAAGGAGTCTTTTTACGCTAACACTATATCGGGCAGACTGTACTTGCATGTATAGTCTGCCTTTGTAAAGAATGATTGAAATTAGATTTATATTGTGTTAATTTAATTTTATAGTAAATACATAGGAATTATTTGATTTTAAATCTGACTTTATTTAAATACGTCGACTAGACAACTAGAGACTTTAATTCTTACCTAATTATAGGTTAAAGAGTTGAAGTCTTTTATTTTTGAAGGGAGCGAATGGTCGTGGAATCATTATTAATTGTTGGTGGAGATAATCTAGGTCAAATTACCAAAAAATTAGAGTATGAGGGAATTAAAGAAGTCATTCATTTAAGCGGGCGAAAAGTACAGATGACTAGAAAGGTAATACCTAGTAATGTAGATGGTGTATTAGTGCTAACTGATTTTATTAACCATAATCTTTCAACAATAATTAAAAGAAAAGCGCAAGAACAGTCAATACCTATTTACTTTTCAAAACGATCCTGGACCTCTATCCAAGCAGAATTACAAAAAAATGCAAGCTATAAAGCGAGCAAAAGGAAGAATAAAGTAGAAATAATTAGCCAATGATTCAGTAAAGTAAATAGTTGTTCTTTAATTACTGTGTTTAGATTTAAAAAATAATTTATTGCTTTGTTACTTGATTCGTAGGTTTTTTCCCAATATAATAAAAGTGAGTAATCACTCACAACTTTAAAGGGGGGAAGATACATGGATGCTTCCGTTCGTATTCAGCAAGTAAGTAAGCATTATGGTAAGAAAATGGTTCTCGATGATATTAATATGGAAATTGAAAAAGGACAGATTTATGGATTTATTGGGCCTTCTGGAGCAGGAAAAACGACGATTGTGAAATTAATTGTCGGTATGGATAAAGCGAGTAAGGGTGAGGTGTCGGTACTCGGTAAAACGATGCCAAATTTACACGTTCTACAAAACATTGGATATATGGCGCAGTCTGATGCCCTCTATACAACGTTAACAGCGAAGGAAAATTTACAATTTTTCGCATCACTCTTTCAATTGTCAAAGAAGGAGAAAGCGGAGCGTATTGCTTACGCGGCAAGTATTGTTAACCTAACCAATGAATTATCTAAAAAGGTGTCTGCCTTTTCAGGCGGAATGAAACGCCGGCTTTCGCTTGCGATTGCGTTAATTCAAAATCCAGATTTGCTCATTTTAGATGAGCCGACTGTTGGAATTGATCCAGAGCTTCGCAAATCCGTTTGGGAAGAATTACTTCGTCTCAAAGAAGAAGAAGGAAAAACTATTATTGTGACGACGCATGTCATGGATGAAGCGGGAAAATGTGACCAACTCGCGATGGTTCGCGAAGGACGTATTATAGCAAGTGGATCTCCGCAACAGTTGCAGGAGCAATATGGGGTAACTAGCCTTGAGGAAGTATTCTTGCAAGCTGGAGGTGCGAAACAATGAGAATAGCAGCTTTAATTAAACGGATTGTATT
>NZ_JBXKMX010000162.1:0-2296 GCF_056992975.1 Ectobacillus sp.
AATACTATAAAATGGAATTCCTATCTACTATGTTATGGAATTACTTACGTTGGTTCCATAGTTCCCTTCAAAAAACATTCGTTCCTTCTTATGAAACACTAAAACAATTGAAGAAGAAAGGATTTCGCGATCTTCACATTTGGAGTCGCGGAGTTGATTGTAATGTATTTCATCCCAATTATGCAGAGCAAACCATTCGTGAAACGTATCAAATTTCAGCACCGCATATCCTTTCTTACGTAGGACGAATTGCACCAGAAAAAGATATTGAAACACTGCGAAAAGTGATGAAGGACATCATCAAAAAGCGCGGAGATCAGGTTCATTGGCTTATTGTCGGAGATGGTCCTATGGCAGCAGAATTAAAAGAAGAATTTAAGAAACAGGTTACCTTTACAGGTTATTTAAAAGGAGATCAACTAGCACAAGTATATGCCTCTTCAGATGCAATGGTATTTCCATCTCCTACGGAAACATTCGGAAATGTTGTACTAGAATCTCTTGCTTGTGGAACACCTGTTGTAGGGGCAAATGCTGGTGGTGTGAAAAACATTATTTCTGAGAATAAAACCGGCTATTTATGTACACCAAAGCAAGTAAATGAATTCTCAAGCGCCATCCTTTCTTTGTTGGACAATGATGCAAAGCGTAAACATATGAGTATAGCCGCAAGAGAATATGCACTTACGCAAAGTTGGGATAGCATCTTTGAAAATCTTCTTGGTCATTATGAAGATACCATTCGTGTTCCTGTTGCCGAATTACTAGCTTAATTTTCACCCTGCGATTCTATTTAACAATGATATTGGACCGAAAAGCAGAAGTACCCTTCTGTTTTCCGGTCCAATTTTTTTCGTTGCAGGGCACAACAAAAAATTAGGATAAATAGTCTAATTAAACTATAATAGTAAATAGTCTAATTAGACTATTTACTAAGCTATAAAAGGAGACAAACATATGGTTTCAAAAGAAAGTAATCTTCGACTCGTTGTTACGGGTTTATTATTAGGTATCTTAATGGCGGCAATGGATAATACAATTGTAGCCACTGCAATAGGAACCATTGTATCTGATTTGGGTGGCCTGGATCAATTCGTTTGGGTTACATCTGCATATATGGTTACGGTTATGGCTGGTATGCCGATTTTTGGAAAATTATCCGATATGTATGGCCGCAAACGTTTTTTCGTATTTGGACTTCTTCTTTTCTTACTCGGATCTGCGCTGTGCGGAACAGCACAAAGTATTACACAGCTTAGCATATACCGGGCGATTCAAGGGATTGGCGGAGGAGCTTTACTTCCGATAGCATTTACCATAGTATTTGATATTTTTCCTGTTGAACAACGAGGTAAAATGACAGGGCTTTTAGGTGCTGTATTCGGTTCAGCTAGTGTATTCGGGCCGTTACTAGGTGCATACATTACGGAGCATTTTAGCTGGCATTGGGTATTTTATATTAACGTCCCAATCGGAATACTTTCCCTATTCTTTATTTTACGTGCATACAAAGAAACGACTCCTCCTAAAGAACAAAAAATTGACTGGACAGGAGCAGCCACGCTAGTTATATCAGTTGTTAGCTTAATGTTTGCCATTGAGCTAGGTGGAAATAAATACGCATGGAATTCTACGCAAATCATAGCACTTTTCACATCATTTGCTTTATTCTTTGTCATCTTTCTTATTACGGAAACAAAAGCAAAAGATCCGATTATTTCATTTTGGATGTTTAAACGACGTATCTTTGCCACGTCTCAAGTTATTGCATTCTTATACGGTGCCACCTTCATCATTTTAACAGTATTTATTCCGATTTTTGTTCAAGCTGTATACGGTGGCTCTGCTACAAATGCTGGACTCGTCCTCACACCAATGATGATTGGATCTGTAGTAGGAAGTGCGATAGCAGGAATCTTTCTAACTAAAACGAGCTATCGAAACTTAATGCTGCTCTCTGTTGTATCTTTCTTTACTGGTATGTACTTACTTAGTACAATTACACCACAAACAGCGCGTACACTATTAACTGTATATATGACAATAACCGGATTTGGCGTAGGCTTTTCTTTTTCCTTGCTTCCAACCTCTTCTGTCCATAATATTGAACCACAATTTCGTGGGTCAGCAAATTCAACGAACGCCTTTTTCCGTTCTTTAGGAATGACAATCGGGGTTACGATTTTCGGATCCGTTCAAAGTAATGTATTTGCAACCAATTTAAAGACAGCATTTCAAGGTATGGGAGGCGGAAATCCACTTGCTTCTATTGGAGATACACGTTCCATTTTTGAAG
>NZ_JBXKMX010000163.1:0-7205 GCF_056992975.1 Ectobacillus sp.
ATCTCCGTCCATACCATGCTTCATTCCAAGTAAAATTGTTATGCAAGTAAACGCAATCCATTCCAAACGAAACACCTCAGTTATTTGATTTTAATAAGCCTGCTTCACTTTTTGAACCGGCTAGAGGAAGAAAGCCATCCTCCTCATAGCGATAAAGAACTGCCTTATCTAGCACATTGCCAGAGGCAATTTGCTGTACAATCTGCCTGCCAATTATTTCGTCTACTTCCTTGTACCAAGTGCCTTGCGGGTAGGCGATCACAATCGGAGCATCCTTGCATCTTCCATTGCACCTTGTTCTTGTCGTATGTATAAGAGCATCTGCCCCAATTTTCGTAATCTCCCCGCGAATTGCCTGCGTTACCTCCTCTCCTCCTTTTCTCATGCAACTACTTCCGTTACAAACTAGTACGTGATGCTTCGTTCCTGTTAGGTTCCAAGTCGTCATAGATACTCCCCTTTCTGCACTAAAAAAAGCACCCCTATCAATAGATAGGGGTGCGAATAAATACGATTGCTACAGCATTTTAGTCAGCACTTCCACCTATACTCCCCGTAGGTTCAAGTAAGCAAAAAACAAGGCAGGTCTCCTGACTTAGGTTCATCATTTCATTGCGTCTTCCCAAGCATCGCTCAGTGACATATGCAACAAAACTCCCTTTTACAGTGGCGGGTACCGTGATGGATTTTCACCATCTTCCCTTTTAAACGCAGCTTGCAAATCGCCGCGTACCTCATTTCTATCATTCTATTCAATTATAGATCAGTATTTTCTCTTCCAAAACAAATAAGCCACCCAACTATTCATGAGTGACTGAAACGAAAGCTTGGAAAGGTAAGCGCATACAAACCTTTATCATCGCTGCCGCTTCACCTTCTCAATCCCCGAAGAATTTGAAACTTATGAAAATAAGATAGGTCTCCTGACTCGTGCATCTCTCTACTCTAGGTCCTTCCCGTATTCATTACAGTGGTTCACCTATTTCGTCCACACATACAGTTGCGGGTACAGTTCCGTTTTTATTCACGGATTCCCTATTAAGCCTTTGTGGCATCTCATTTTTTTCGCTAAAACTATTCACTTTTAAAGCAACTCTTGTTTGTAGTCATGATACCGCAAGTTGTTTGACTTTTCAACATTTTTTTACAATTGCTGTTATTTCCCCCACGTTTCATGAAAAATTAAATCGGCAAGACAGCGGCGCTTTTCCCAATTAGCCGTCTCTAAAATAGGTTGCTTCGGATAATCCTCTGTATACCCAATGGAAAGCAAGGCAACCGGATCAATATGAGGCGGAATATGCAAAATATCGCGCACATCATTTTTCTTATAAAAGCTAACCCAGCCCATCGCCAATCCTTCTGCACATGAAGCTAGCCACATATTTTCAATGGCGCATGCCGTCGATAATATATCCGTCTCTGGAATCGAATTTCTCCCAAGAACATGAGAACCACCTCGCGTCGGATCGCATGTCACACAAATCGTGAGCGGAGCTTGTTTGATTCCTTCTATTTTCAATTCCAAGAACTTGGCTGAACGTTCATCTTCGTAATGAATCGAAAGCGCTTTCCTTTCCTTCTCCGCTGCCCATGCTAATTTCTCTTTCACGGGCGAAGACGTAACCATAATAAAATTCCATGGCTGCATAAACCCTACCGAAGGAGCATGATGCGCCGCTTGCAAAATCCGCTCCACTGCATCTTCTGGTATCGGATTTGGGAGAAAACTACGTACATCTCTCCTTCTATAAATCACATTGTATACCGCATCTTTTTCAACTGAATCCCCAATCATTAAACCATCCCCTTTTTTCTAGCATAACATCTCACCTATATTAGATTACATATTTCCCTAATGCAATCCTTTATCTTGTATAAGGTTTTTTTCTTTTGAAATCAAAGCAGCCTGAGCCCAGTGAAATCAGACTCAGGCTACTCTATACTATTGTATTCTTCCTTGTTCTATAAACTGCGTAATAACATTGATATATTTTTCCCGCCCTTGTTCTATATTTTGTGGCATAGAGCACCAATATGGGTGAGGGATACGCTCTGCAATTTTGATATCCTGAGGGAGCCGCCCATCCTTTTTCATTTCGTAAAGTGTTTCTTCTACTTTCCTACTAACTGGTATAATGTAGCTTGGCATGAGCAAATTCATTTCTTTAATAAATCCTTTGGTAAACAATTTTGCTACCCATCCAGCTAAATCATAGTAATGAAAAGCGCTCCGATGCCGCTGGAAACCAAACCAGGATAAATTTGTCATATATACGTGCTGAAAGAATGCTGTTGGACCGAAATGTTGGATGATACTGTAGATAAATTGTGAGCTGACTTCAGATGTAGTACGAGGGACGTTACCTAGTAACACCGATAGCGACTTAAAATCTAGAAATGGGACACCTGTTTTACTAGCGCGGTTGTTGGGATTCATGCCGACTAACGCAATTCGTTTTTCAGCTTGCGGCTTATAATACAAGGCGTAAAATTGCTTTGCTAATTCCTTAAATTCTTCACAATCCGCAATAATAGAAATGTTCCTCTCTTCTAATGTTTTCATAATCCTTCGATTTTTCCTTGCATCTCTCAAAAAATTAAAATGTTCTTCAATAATTTGATCCATTCTTCATCTCCCCTTTTCTCTGTATTCAACTTCAAAGGTATTATAATATAAACATATAGAGGTAAAAGAGAAATACACCAATTCTAAAACTATTTTTACAAAATTAGGAAACGTGTAAAAAGCTGTCTAAATTTGAAATGATAACTTAATATCAAATAAGATTGACATTTATGTTTATTTCATGGTAAAAAGACTGGAATTATGTAGTATAGGGCATCATTTTTTTAATCATTCAATCATACCTTCCTATCTTGACATTCCCTCTTTTTCTAGTGCATAATAACGTCAAGTAGATACAAGGAAAAAACGTGAGAAAAGGACTAGTAAGCACCTTTCAGGTGATAGAGAATGGAATCCACCGGCTGTAAGATTCCTCACCTTTGAATTTGCTGAACCTACCTTGGAGTCCTAGGCGAAAGCTATGGCGTAGCATCGACGTTACAGGTGAAAGTGGGTGTAATGTTTACACCAAGTAAGGTGGTACCGCGGAACGATGACTCTTCCGTCCTTTCATAGAAAGGATGGGAGGGTCTTTTTTGCATAGAAGCAGGAAATACCCTGGTGCACGCGTTTTTGATGAAGATGGAGGTAATATAGGTGAAACGGCAACGGATCGTTGTGAAAATTGGAAGCAGCTCGCTAACAACAGCTAATGGAGTTTGTATGGAAAAGCTAGCCGATCATGTGGCAGCTATCGCAAAGCTAAAGGCTATGGGTCATGATGTGGTACTTATTACATCAGGTGCAGTTGCAGCTGGCTTTGCAGCACTTGGCTATCCAACTCGGCCTGTGACGATGAAAGGTAAGCAAGCAGCAGCAGCAGTTGGACAAGGATTGTTAATGCAAGCATATACAGCAGAATTTCAGAAACATAGTATTATCACAGCTCAGCTACTTTTAACGAGAAGCGATTTTTCACGAAAAGAACAATATAGCAATGCATACGCAGCTTTGTCGGAGTTACTTGATCGTCATGCATTGCCAATTATTAACGAAAATGACTCAGTATCTCTCGTAGAGCTCACATTTGGTGATAATGATATGCTTTCTGCACTCGTTAGTGGCCTTGTGTACGCAGATACGCTCATTATTTTAACGGATGTGAACGGTCTATATGATAGCAATCCACGCGATAATCCAGATGCGAAGCGGTTTTCCTATCTTCCTTCCATTACGGATGAAATCGCAGCGCTAGCAAAAGGCTCTGGCACAAAGGTTGGTACAGGGGGCATGAAATCGAAAATTGATGCCGCCAAAACGGCCGTTTCACTTGGTGTAAACGTGTTTATCGGAACGGGACAAGGCGAAGATAAATTGGTAGACATCCTTCTTGGCAAAGGAGACGGTACGTACATCGGCCATACAGAACAAAAAACAGTAAATACGAATAAACAATGGATTTCCCTGCATTCCATTATTCGTGGCCGCATTTCGATTGACACCGGCGCAGCCAAAGCCGTTATCCAGAACGGAAAAAGCCTCCTGCCTGCAGGAGTGACGACAGTGGAAGGCAACTTTGTACCTGGCGATGTTGTGGAAGTCCTCGGTCCAAAGGGCACCATCATTGGCAGAGGACAAGTACAATATTCAGCATACGAACTAGAACAAGTCAAAGGGAAACAAAGCTTTGAAATTATGCAGCAGGAAGAACGTCACAGCTACGAAGTCATTCACCGTGACAATTGGGTTACTTTATAAAGTGAAACTTCCATCAGTGGGGTTTTCTTCATCCCCCACTGATGGTTAGCAAAGACCAACGGCTTTTGGGCAGTTAATGAGAGATAAAAATAAGGGGGAACGCAAAATGAGTGAAGTAGTGGAAAAAGGAAAACTTGCAAAAGTAGCCGCACAGCAATTCGTGACAAAAACAACCGAACAAAAAAACGCGGCACTCTCTGCTATTGCGGATGCATTGGCGTCAGAAACGTCTTATATTTTACAAGAAAATGAAAAGGATTTAAACGCAGGCAAAGAAAAAGGAATGTCTTCTTCCATGCTAGATCGTCTTCGTTTAACAGAAGAACGTCTAGCAGGAATGGCGGAAGGAATTCGTCAGTTGATTGACTTGCCAGACCCTGTCGGCAAAACGATATCCACAATCAAGCGTCCAAACGGTCTTACGATTGAACAAGTAACGGTACCACTCGGTGTTGTCGGTATGATTTACGAAGCTCGTCCAAACGTAACCGTTGATGCAGCAACACTTTGTCTGAAAACAGGTAACGCGGCACTCCTTCGCGGAAGCTCATCTGCCATTTATTCAAATAAAGCCATTGTTACCGTTTTGCGCCGGGCCATTGCGAATACAGCACTGCCAGTTGATAGCGTACAACTTATCGAAGATACATCCCGGAATAGTGCAAAGGAATTGTTCACCTTAAATGATTATCTGGACGTTCTTATTCCGCGCGGAGGAAAACAATTAATTGATACCGTTGTCCGGGAAGCATCTGTTCCCGTTATCGAAACAGGAGCTGGCAATTGCCATGTGTTCGTCGATGAAACGGCAGATTTTGAAATGGCAACTGCTATTATTATTAATGCAAAAACACAGCGCCCATCCGTTTGTAACGCCATCGAAACGATTGTTTTACACGAAGCATGGGCTTCGAAATATGGAAATGCCTTATTTGAAACGCTACGCGGACATGGTATAGAGCTACGCGGCGATGAAAAATCAATCGCAATTAATAACAATATCCTTCCTGCAACCGAAGATGACTACTTATATGAATTTTTATCGTTAACACTAGCTGTAAAAATTGTCCCATCAATAGAAGATGCCATCAAGCATATTAACCATTACGGCTCCAAACACTCAGAAGCAATCATTACAGAAAATGACGAGCACGTTGCACAATTTTTCAATGAAATCGATGCGGCAGCACTGTATCACAACGCATCTACTCGTTTTACTGACGGCTTCGAGTTTGGATTCGGCGCAGAAATCGGCATAAGCACGCAAAAACTTCACGCGCGCGGACCAATGGGATTACCAGTACTCACCACAACGAAATATAAAATTTATGGAAACGGACAAATACGGGAGTAAAACTAACTCTCCCTTATTTATTTACTATGGAGGCCAAAGCGATGGTTAGAAAATCATTTCGAATGAATATTGCAAAAAACAGAACGATCTCCATTGAAGGATCCATTGTAAATGTAGATGTAACGCATGATGAATTTTTAGATGAATTCACCAAATGGCTCGACTCAAAAGATTGGGGATTCATGGGCTACACAAACGACACCGAAGAAGACGCAGGCGAAAGACTAAAGCATATTTTAGACAATATGGATGAATCGGAGAAAGACTAAGGTTTTTCTCGAAGGATGACGCAAGCAATCGTCATCCTTCTTTCGTTAAAGGTGGATAATCTGTTTCTTCCATAACCTATTCATCTTTTTCCACGAAAAAACAGACCCATCCTAAGATGGATCTGTCTGATCTTGCCACTCCCTACTAGTATTTAAGTAAGATATAAGCTTGTTGGCGTACATCCTCCTTGCGTACTTCTGTGAATCCTACTTTTCTCGCTGCACGGGGATCGCTTGCCCAGTAATAATTGAACCTTTTCGTAATGTTAGTAAGCAATACAGCTAAGCCTCTTTTTTCCTGCACCAATGCCATCCCCTCCCGTTTCTTTGATTAGTTTTTTAATATTCTGATAATTATAAAATATTCTATCCTATCTGTCAATTGCAAATAAAAATGACTTCAGCTGTTATCACTGAAGCCATTTTTATTTACACTCTATTATTTCACTTGGCTTACTGTAAAGAATGCTTCATACAAAGCTTGGACTGCTTTTTTCTCATCCACACTGTGAACACCAAACATCATACTTACTTCTGAAGATCCTTGGTTAATCATTTCAAGATTAACACGGGCAGCAGCAAGTGCGCTTGTAGCCTTCGCCATAGTACCAACTGTGCGAATCATACCCTCGCCAACGATCATAACCATCGATAAATCATGATCAATCGTAACATTATCTACTTCCAGTTCGTCATAAATACGTTGAATGATTGCTTCTTCTTTGCCTTCACCAATCTGATCTTGACGAATAATGACAGAAATATCATCAATTCCAGAAGGCGTATGTTCATAAGAAACACCGAAGTCTTCTAAAATTTGAAGTAAACGACGTCCAAAGCCAATTTCACGGTGCAATAAATATTTGCTCACATTTATGCTGCAGAAACCGCCATCGCTAGCAATCCCAACAACAGGTCCATTGCTTTGTTGACGCTTTGCAAGAATATATGTGCCAGGTGCTGACGGATTATTTGTATTGCGAATATTAACTGGAATGCCAGCACGAAAGGCTGGAATGAGTGCCTCGTCATGGAACACGGCAAATCCAGCATATGAAAGCTCACGCATTTCTTGATACGTTAATTCTTTAATTTCACTTGGATGATCAATAAAGTTTGGATTCACTGCATAGACAGCATCCACGTCTGTAAAGTTCTCGTACACATCTGCTTTCACGCCGTTTGCAAGAATCGAACCCGTAATATCAGAGCCGCCGCGTGAGAATGTAACAATCTTACCGCTCTCGGAATAGCC
>NZ_JBXKMX010000164.1:0-1514 GCF_056992975.1 Ectobacillus sp.
ATTATTTTCTCTTTTATATGTACTTTTATCCTTGAAAGGTGGAATAAAATAAATGGAACAAAAAGTTGCGCTTGTAACTGGAAGTAGTAAAGGATTAGGACGTAGCACTGCTTTGAAACTGGCTGAAGCAGGCTATGACCTTGTTATTAATTATGCACGCAGTAAAACAAAAGCTCTAGAGGTTGCAGCTGAAATAGAGGCAATGGGACGTAGAGCATTGGTTATTAAAGCCAATGTTGGAGATGTTGAAAAAGTTAAAAAAATGTTTGCTGAAATTGAAGAGTATTACGGACGATTAGATGTCTTCATTAGTAACGCAGCATCTGGTGTACAGCGTCCTCTTATGGAGTTGGAGGAGTCACATTGGGATTGGACGATGGGTGTTAATTCTAAAGCTTTATTATTTTGTGCGCAAGAAGCAGCAAAATTGATGGAGAAAAATGGCGGCGGAAAGATTGTCAGCATTAGCTCCCTTGGTTCAATTCGTTGTTTCGAAAACTATACGGTTGTAGGTGTATCAAAAGCTGCCTTGGAAGCATTAACAAGATATTTGGCTGTAGAACTGGCACCAAAAAATATTTGTGTTAATGCCGTTTCAGGAGGCGTCCTAAATACAGATGCTTTAAATTCATTTCCAAATAGAGAAGAATTGCTAGTTGCAGCTGCGGAACAGACGCCAGCAGGGCGTATGGTAGAAGTACATGATATGGTAAATACGATCATGTTTTTAATTTCTGATGGGGCAAGTATGATTCGTGGTCAAACGATTATTGTAGATGGTGGCATTTCGTTACTTGTGTAAAAAATAGTGTTTGCATTGGAATAGATTTCATGATGATGGTTATCTTATTATCGTGGAGGTGATTTCAATGGCAAAGAACACAGAAGCTGGTACAAATGTAGGAAAAGTAAAACAACAAAACGCTGGTGGGCAATTTGGGACTGAGTTTGCAAGTGAAACCGACGCTCAAGAAGTGAAACGTCAAAACCAACAATCTCAGAACAAAGCTGCACAAGGCAATTTGGGACAAGAATAATCAAACAGGCACTCTTCCTAGGAAGAGTGCCTTACTTTGTGCATTCGGTACGTTTTTAGAAGGGATGACATGTTTGTTCTCCATTGAGGGATAAGTCGTGTATTTCTTAAAGTATAAGAAAGTATGGAATTTTCGATGCGTTTTGGTGTCTAGCGCAAGCAGCCAAGCCCCTCGAGTCACTTCGGTCCAGCCGCTGAAGTCAAAGAGCGACTTCACCTTCTGGCCCTCCAGTGCTTGTCGGGGCTGAACAGGGCGCTTGCGCTTTTCTTAGTGTCTAGCTCCGGGCGCCATCGGCTCGAGGTCATAAGCCAATCACTTTGGAAGGCAAAGAACGCCTTCTGTCAGCGCTCGTCTTATGCTTGTCGCCGATAGGCGGGCGCCCTGCGCTTTTCTTAAAAGATAAGAAAGTATAGAATTTTCGACACGTTTAGGTGTCTAGCTACAGCGCCTAGCCCCTCGAGACGTTTCGGTCCAGCC
>NZ_JBXKMX010000165.1:0-3980 GCF_056992975.1 Ectobacillus sp.
ATACTACTAGAAGTAGAAGCATCCGAGCGAACATTTAATTTATCAGCATTGTCGGTAGCTGCTTGAGTTTGAACCGGCGCAGGTGCATGAGTACTTGGAGCCGGCGAACTAGCGGAAGAGTCTGCAAGTTTTAAGAAAGCCAAGGAAACAAAAGCATCTTTGCCGTTAAAGGAAATTTTAGCCCAACCGTTGCTAGAGCTAAGAACAGAAACGGATTGACCTTGAATCAAAGAACCTAGAATACTACTAGAAGTGGAAGCATCCGAGCGAACATTTAATTTATCAGCATTGACGGTAGCTGTCTGCGTTTGAGCAGGCGCACTGGTAGTCGCTGGGCTAGCAAGTCTAATATAATCGAGTGAAATATATGCATCCTTTCCGTTGAAGGAAATCTTGGCCCACCCATTGTTTTGATTTACGATAGAAACCGATTGCCCTTGGACGAGTGTACCAAGAATTGTACTCGTAGTAGATGGTGCTGAGCGAACATTTAAGTGTAAGGTGGTAACTATGCCTTGCTGCATGGCTGAATCAGTTGCTGCATATGTGTTTGTGGCTACAACAGCTAAGCCACTTGCGACTAGTGAGCTAACGAGTAGAGTGTTTGTTGATGCGTTCATTGCATAAGGATACAAGCATAGCTTATATCCGTTCCCCCCTTTATAAAAACGAATTTGAAATGGGTATGAAATAGAATCTGTATGTAGAATCATGTAAGATTGTAGAACGTGGTAGTAGAAAGGAATATTTTCGTATTCCTTTAATTAAAAAAATGAATTATAAAACACTAATATAATAGAAAGAGAATGTTCTCTAAACATAGAAAAGTCCAAGTATATATAATTTTATCTACACCTATCGTAGCATATTATGGAAAACAATTAAATTTATATATTGTGAAAAATATATAAAAAATATATAAAAATAAAAAGAAAAGTATCCTGACTATTTCTACTAAAGCGCTTTCCATTTCTACTAACTTTCCGTTTATATCCTATCCGTGAGTGGTATAATGAATGATGGTGCAACCGTTCTGTTTTTTGATTATTCGAACAAAATAGCAATAGCAACTTTTTTGTACCTATGAAAAAACTGACCATTCTTGCTACATGTCTTGCTTGTATACAAGAAAGTCTGGTATCATCAATATTATTGTGTAATAGAACGAAATATGTATGGAGGTGTCTGAACGTGTCGAGAATTTCTGTTGATACTGTAAAGCACGTTGCTCATTTAGCACGTCTTACGTTTACTGAAGAAGAGGCTGAAAAGTTATCTAAAGAACTTGATGCTATTATTGGATTTGCTGAGCAATTAAATGAATTAAATACTGACGATGTAAAGCCTACATTCCACGTGTTAGATATGAAAAATGTTATGCGTGAAGATGTACCACAACCAGGATTACCAATTGAAGATGTATTAAAGAATGCTCCGGATCATAAAAACAATCAAGTCCGTGTGCCAGCGATTATAGAATAGAGGAGGGGAATGTACTGTGTCATTATTTGACTATTCTGTATCAGAATTACATAAGAAGTTACATAGTAAAGAAATTTCTGTTACTGATTTGGTAGATGAGTCGTATGATCGCATTGCCAAGGTAGAGGATAAAGTTAGTTCATTTATCACATTAGATGAAGAGAATGCACGTGCAAAAGCAAAAGAACTAGATGAAAAACTTGGAAAGACTGATGAAAAAGGTCTGCTTTTTGGTATGCCAATCGGTGTGAAGGATAATATCGTGACGAAGAATCTTCGTACGACATGTGCTAGTAAAATACTAGCAAATTTTGATCCTATTTATGATGCAACGGTTGTACAAAAGCTAACCCAAGCTGAAACCATTACAATTGGTAAGCTGAACATGGACGAATTTGCAATGGGTTCTTCCAATGAAAACTCTAGCTTCTTCCCTACGAAGAATCCTTGGAATACTGCCTATGTACCAGGTGGATCTAGCGGTGGTTCTGCTGCTTCTGTGGCAGCTGGGGAAGTATTATTTTCACTTGGATCTGATACAGGTGGTTCAATTCGTCAACCAGCATCTTTCTGCGGAGTAGTTGGATTAAAACCTACATACGGCCGTGTATCACGTTTTGGTCTTGTAGCATTTGCATCTTCACTTGATCAAATTGGGCCGATTACACGTAATGTGGAAGATAATGCATACTTGCTTCAAGCAATTTCTGGCCTAGATCAAAATGATTCTACTTCTGCAAATGTACCGGTAGGAGATTATGTATCAGCTTTAACTGGCGATGTAAAAGGACTTCGTATTGCGGTTCCGAAAGAATATCTCGGAGAAGGCGTTGGCGAAGAAGCACGTCAATCTGTTCGAAATGCACTAAAAGTATTAGAAGGACTTGGCGCAACGTGGGAAGAAGTATCTCTTCCACATTCTAAATATGCACTTGCAACGTATTACCTACTATCATCATCAGAAGCTTCTGCAAACCTTGCTCGCTTCGACGGAGTAAGATACGGATATCGTACAGACAATGCGACAAACCTATTGGAACTTTACAAAAATACGCGTAGCGAAGGCTTTGGCGATGAAGTAAAACGTCGTATTATGCTTGGTACCTTTGCTCTTAGCTCTGGTTATTATGATGCTTATTATAAACAAGCACAAAAGGCTCGTACCTTAATTAAACAAGACTTTGATAATGTATTTGCTAACTATGATGTGATTATCGGACCAACAACACCGACACCTGCATTTAAAGTAGGCGAAATTATTGATGATCCATTAACGATGTATGCAAATGATATATTAACTATTCCAGTAAACCTTGCAGGCGTTCCGGGAATCTCTGTTCCATGTGGGTTCGCAGAAAATGGTCTGCCACTTGGCTTGCAAATTATCGGTAAATATTTTGACGAGGCAACGATTTATCGCACTGCACATGCATTTGAACAAGCAACTGACTATCACAAGCAAAAACCACAATTATAAGGGAGGCGAAACGAGATGAATTTTGAAACAGTTATTGGTTTAGAAGTCCATGTAGAATTAAAAACAAAAACAAAGATGTTCTCAGCAAGTCCTAATCTCTTCGGTGCGCCCCCAAATACACAAACGAGCGTTATTGATTTAGGTTATCCAGGGGTACTTCCTGTCATTAATAAGGAAGCAGTAGACTTCGGTATGAAGGCTGCTATGGCATTAAACTGTGAAATTGCAACGGATACGAAATTTGATCGTAAAAACTATTTCTATCCTGATAATCCGAAAGCATATCAAATCTCACAATTTGATCAACCAATCGGTGAACACGGCTGGATTGAAATCGAAGTCGGTGGTAACAAAAAGCGGATCGGGATTACTCGTATTCACTTAGAAGAAGATGCTGGTAAATTGACTCATGCAGCGGGGAATCACTCTCTTGTCGATTTCAACCGTCAAGGAACACCGCTAATTGAAATCGTATCTGAACCAGATATCCGTACACCAGAAGAAGCTTATGCTTACTTGGAAAAGTTAAAGTCCATTATTCAATATACAGGTGTATCTGACTGTAAAATGGAAGAAGGATCTCTTCGCTGTGATGCGAATATTTCGATTCGTCCTGTAGGCCAAGAAGAATTCGGTACGAAAACTGAATTGAAAAACTTAAATTCCTTTGCATTCGTTCAAAAGGGATTAGAGTATGAAGAGGAACGTCAAGAGCAAGTCTTGCTTTCTGGCGGTATTATTGAACAAGAAACACGTCGCTATGATGAAACAACGAAGTCAACGATTCTCATGCGTGTAAAGGAAGGCTCTGACGACTATCGTTACTTCCCAGAACCAGATTTAGTTGAACTTTCGATTGATGAAGCATGGAAAGAACGTGTTCGTGCAACGATTCCAGAACTTCCAGATGTTCGTAAGAAACGGTATGTCGAAGAACTTGGACTTCCTGAATATGATGCGAAGGTTCTTACGCTTACGAAAGAAATGTCTGATTTCTTTGAAGCAACCGTTACGGAAGGTG
>NZ_JBXKMX010000166.1:0-4240 GCF_056992975.1 Ectobacillus sp.
GTATACGCAGCAGCCTGCACAAATTGAGGCTTTCTGAAGCTAAAGCGTGCCTGTCCTCGTTTTGTACTGTGACGCTTTTTTTCTATTATATAGGTCGGCCGAAACCCGCGAGAAAATAGCTCTTCTACTGGAAACATATCTTCTCGATCCGTAACCACTTTCCCAGTATTATTTTGTAATGACATAATGCGAGCTTGTTCATTTGTCGTCTCATGATAAAACGACTGATACAAAAACACTTCGTTCCCTTCAATCGTCGCAGATAACTGTCGTTTCTCCAATCGACGATGGATAAGTGAAGGTAATGCTTCTAGAATACGTGATGCCTCATTTTCAGAAATAAAATACGTGTTTCTTCCATTATATATCGTTTTTTCAGCAACAACTGTTCCTTCTTGAATCCATTTGGAAACAGTTGAGTGAGATACACCCGTTTGATTTGCAACTTCTTGTATCGTGAGTCCTGGTTTTTTCATGGATTGGACAATATGTGTTACCTCTTCTTCGTAAAACATTTTCGTCCCATCTTTGCGCCAGTTATCTTTGTAAACAGAAGAAAGCTTTCCCTCCTTTTCATATCGATAAATGGTTGCTTCTGTTACCCCAAGCATAGTTGCTGCTTCCTTTGTTGTTACTTTTGGCTTATCATCAAACAATACATCTTCAGACATTTTGTATTCTCCCTTATTTTAAATGTTACTTATAGTTAAGTATAAAAAAATACAATAGTTTTATATAAAAACATTTATCATACTAGTTCATGATAACACATATATATTATTTGTTAATAACAATTTATATAAAATGATATATGTACGTATGATATGTAAGAATAGATGATTATTACATATTGTACGCACTTATTAAATATAATTATATTTAAAATGAATTTATAATATATGTTATAATAACAAGAAATGATTTACATAAGTTACCTATACAATATATAAAGGAGAATTGTTATGAATAGCATAGTGCTTCCTTTACATGTACCACTACTTAATGACGTGACTTCTCTATCAAAGCAAATACAAAGCACCTTGCTTTCGGGTCAATACCTTCCTATGCTCATAGAAAAGATGGAAGACGCTGAAAAGGAGGAGAAAGACCGTTTCACTTATTTCCTGGATATAGAAATCATTTATTATTTCATTCATCAAGAAAAAGATATGAGCGCATCAAAAAATAGAAAAGAAACAACGAAAAAAGCCTATTTAAATGAAATTTTGAAATTTTGTCAAACATTAGTTACTCATGCAGAGGAATTTGAAATACACGGAGATGTAGTTGCAAAGAAAGAATCTCTTTTAAAAGCTATTAAGCCGTGGAATATAAGAAGATACGGAGAATATTTACGAACCGCACCTTTAGGGAAACGACAGGGAGAAACATATAAACCCGCAAGTTTAGCTAAGAAAACAACGATTATCAAATCATTTTTCTCCTTTTTATATGAATCTCATTATATCGAAAAGCCACTTCACCACGAAGTAAAACGAAGTAGTGTTCGTAGTGAAGATCGTCCTAACCGGGATTTAACGCTTGGTGAAATGGAACAAATTTTAAGTTTTTACCGTACGCGTGGTCATATTGTCAATTACACCATCTTACTATTTCTGGCTACAACAGGGCTTCGTATTCGCGAAGTTACATCCGCTAAAATGAAAGATATTCATTACTTAGAGGGGCAATATTGGTTAACCGTAACAGGAAAGCGAAATAAGGAAAGACAAGCGTATATTTCTCCGTTGCTTCTCCGTTCTATTACGGAATTTCGAAAAAACAGAGGATTCCAAACGGAGATTGGCACAGGTGATGAATCGCCGCTTCTTCTAACTATTCGAGGAAACGCATATAACCCAAATCAACTTTCGAATCAAGTGACGAAGATGGTACAAGATACGTCCTTACCCTTCCTAGCACACCGTGAAAATCCGATTACCCCGCATACCTTTCGTCATCTATTTGCAATTACAGCAGCAGCCAGAGGTGTTGAAATTACGAAGATTCAACGCACGCTTGGCCACGATTCGTTATATACGACACAAATCTATTTGGAAAAATATTTAAAACGTCAGGACAATGCCGCACTTAGCTTCGCAGATGATCTGCGGTAATACTTACAACCTTTCTTATTAATAGCAAGATCAAACAGGGACTTTTGTACACAAACAGAAGTCCCTTGTTTCATCACGCACACGATTAGTTTACATAATAAAATTTATGTAAACTAATAATAGTCTATTGCACTTTGAATTGTTAAGGAAATGTTAAGGAAGGCATTTCATAATATGTGTATCGAGGATATTTAGAATTTATTTCAACAAGAGTTCTTGTTAATTAGAAAACGAACAAAAATTCATTCCTCCCTATAAATAACATGCTGGAAAAGGAGGCGACCTATTATGAAAACAAAAAAGCGTTTGCAACTCGTGCAAGCTTCGCGAGCAATTGTTCCCCTAATGGTCATACTATTTCATATGAGCTTTGTATCTAGTTATTATTTCCACTTCAATTTACTTGGTCTCACTAAGCTTTCAAGAACAGGGGGCGCCGATTACTTTTTCGTGTTAACGGGATTTATGATGTACTATATATATTCAAATAACTTTGGTCATAAAGAGAAATTCCGATCTTTTCTTGTGAAACGATTTTCACGACTTGTTCCTTATTATTGGCTCTTAACATCAGTAATCGTCATATTTTTCTATTTCGTCTCCATCGGTTATAGTTACACGAAAGACATGAAAACGGTACTTACTTCTTTCTTTCTCATACCTACGTCTGGTATGCCCATTATATATAGCGCCTGGTCATTGCAAAATACATTGCTTTTTTATGTAGTATTTGCCTTATTTATTTATTCAAGCAGACCGTTCATGAAAATTTTCGTTGGGCTTTGGATTTCTGCTATTCTCTTTTTTATGATGACATCTACTACATTTTCAAATCCTTTCCTTACAACGATATTTAATAAGGTCAATTTGGACTTTGCACTAGGCGCGTGGTGTGCTTATTATTCCATGCACCGTACGATTAAGCATGGGAATACCTTTCTCATCATTGGTTTAATGGGATATGCCTATACATGGATCAGTGGAATTCAAAGTTTATGGAGATTTGATGAAACTATCATGTATTCGATCTCTGCCACATGTCTTATGTTCGGAATCGTTTCTATCGACATGAAAAAGGAAATCAAGCTTCCACGTGTATTTAACTATCTTGGAAATGCTTCCTTTTCAATCTATCTTGTTCATCCTCCCTTTTTAGGATTTGTAGCAGCTGTGCTTGTAAACTTAGGAATTACAAATACAATTGGGAATGTCGCTTCTATTGTAATAACGGTTATAACAGTTACAATAATGGGATGTCTTGCTCATTCTTATATTGAAAAGCCTTTAACGGAAGGACTTAAACATATTTCTAGCAAGCCCTATCAAGCGCCATTGGTTTTACGTGAATCGTCTACAAGAGGGTAAATAAATAAGCAATCTTCGCCAAGGAATTATCTTTGGCGTCGATTGCTTATTTTATTTGCTAGATGATTTATGTAATTCCCTTTTACAAATGATAGCTTTAATTATAAAATAGCTTACTTCATCTGGTAGTTGTTCTTTGATTGGCTTTAATTTTTCCATTCCGACTTTGGTAATAGCTTCCTCTACTAACGCTTCGAATCCATCAGGGATGATCTTGTCCCAATCTATATCCATACCCTCTGTTGCACATTGTAATAGATGATTTTCGATTGTGACTAGGGACAAACCACGTTCGGTTGCAATGTCTTGTATTGCTTTTCCTTGCTTGTACCATTCATAGGTAATTTTATAGGAGTGCTCTTTTAGACTATTCGATTTTGCAGGATAAGACGCTAATTCAGTTTCTTCATTTATATATTCTTGAATCAATTGTAAAAATCGTTGTCCATATCGCTCTTGTTTTTGTACACCGATTCCCTTTACTTGCAGTAGCTGGTTTTCTGTTTTGGGAAGCAGGCTGCACATATCACGCAATGTTTGATCAGAAAAAATAACGAATGGTGGAACTTTTTCTTCAGATGCAATCGTCTTTCGTAATTGACGGAGTTGTTCAAATAATCCATCATTAACGGCTACTTGCGAAACCATCATCTGTTGTTTTCTCATTACGTTTTGCTTACCAAGCAGTACTTCCTTCCCTTTGTTTGTCACATACAAGACGGGAAATTGACTTCCTGTAATACCTATATATTGTTCAG
>NZ_JBXKMX010000167.1:0-1785 GCF_056992975.1 Ectobacillus sp.
AGGACAAATGTTGCAATCCTCTATAGTTGCTATTTGTTCAGGAGCAATCGCAACTGTTCTTTTTTTTCATGCAACCGACATGGTGAGAGGAAATATGCAGAAGCTAGCAGCAGTCGAAGCTACGCAAGCTATGGAAGTATTGTTTACTGTATTAGGCGAATGGATATTGTTACCTAATTCGTTACCTACTACACTTTCTTGGTTTGGAATGTTTCTTCTTATTGTAGGCATGATCATACATAGCTATGTTTCACATAGAGGTACGGTTTCTCGCAAAGGGGAGGTAAGCGCGTAGAACACTTCCTATTGGTAAAAACATGTACGACTCTCATAAATATGATATAATATAAATAATCAAATTATACTGAAATTCTAACGTGGTGCTATTACATATGTAATAGCACCACGTGGCATTTTAAGGGTAACGATAAGGATTTTCATTATCGTAGCTATTAGAAAAACAGTTGATTTGGAACATAAAGGGGGAGAATTTCTATGTCAGAGAATGGAATGAATAAAGAAACCCATGAAGAAAGTCACTTTTTGGCGCCTGAATTTATTCGGGATATTGTCATTGGAATGGCCGATGGACTCACGGTTCCGTTTGCTCTAGCAGCCGGATTATCAGGTAGCGTTCCTACTACAAGTTTGGTTGTAATTGCAGGTGTTGCCGAAGTTGCTGCAGGATCGATTGCAATGGGACTTGGTGGATTTCTTGCTGCTCGTACAGATGAAGAACACTATGCGTCTGAATTGGAACGGGAACGAAAAGAAATAATTGAATTGCCAAATCGCGAACGGGAAGAAGTAGCAGACATATTACGTCAGTGGAATATTCCTGATGAAACGGTTAATGCGGCTGTCGATGCGATCAGTAAAGATGATGAAAAATGGGTTGATTTTATGATGAAATATGAACTAGGACTTGAAAAGCCTGAACCGAAACGTGCATTAAATAGTTCCCTTACCATTGGAATATCATACATAGTAGGTGGTCTTATTCCTTTATCTCCATATATGTTTATTTCCAAACCAGATTCAGCACTTTTAGTTTCTGTTGTTATGACACTGATTGCGTTGTTTATTTTTGGATATGTGAAGGGCACATTTACTGGATCCAAGCCATTTAAGAGTGCATGGCAAACAACTTTAGTAGGTGGATTAGCTGCTGGTATTGCATTTACGATTGCAAAATTAATATCGTAACCTAGTAACATCAAGGACATATTCGCATTAGCGAATATGTCCTTTTTAAATTAAATCGGAGATAAACAAAACTGAATAAAATGAGGGTGGTTTAAGCGAAAATAAGGGTGTAGCTAGACTTCTCAATTTGAGGTGAAATGATGCAGCCATATTTTCAAAAAGACTATCCAAATCATCCTTTTCAATTGTTTTCAGAAGAACATCTTTTAACTATATTGACGATTGGATTGCTCTGTATATGCCTTTTCATGGTTAGAAAATGGCTTGCAGAGACAAAAAGGAATCATTTGTTTGGTTATTCACTTGCCATTCTTTTAATTCTTGCTGAAGCCAGTTATCACGTCTGGTTCCTTTCTTTTCAAATTTGGTCGCTTGGTTCGACTTTACCTCTTCATCTTAGCGATATTTCCATTTTACTTTCCATCGTGATGTTAGTAACAAGGAGCGTTAGTTTATTTCGATTTTTATATTTTGCTGGAATAAGCAGTTCAATCCAAGCCATGCTGACACCTGATCTGGGTATCTACTCCTTTCCGCATTTTCGATACATTGATTTTTATGTCTCACATGGCGGTGTTA
>NZ_JBXKMX010000168.1:0-5638 GCF_056992975.1 Ectobacillus sp.
GATAGAATGGTTCCTGTAATAAGATGAAGACCTAATGAATAGAGTGCATCTTTTTTTCGGTCACATTGATAGGAAACTTTTGCATTCATGCAGAGCCACGGATGCAGTGGAATATGATTCTCTGAAAAAGGCTGCATATCTTCATATAAACGAATAAACGAGCCTAGCTGACCAGCAGCTTGAAAAACACGGTGAAGAAAAGGAGAACCGTAGTGCACAACGTCGCCTTTTTGATTACTATTTGCTTGTTCTTGATCGGTAATAAGGGTAAGACGCATCGGATTTGGTTCACCACCGGTCTTTTCTAAATAATGCCAATAAAAGGGGCGATTCATTAATAATTTATCCATCTCGGTTGTAAGTTGAATATCCAGTAAATACGGTGATGATTCCTTTATCTCACAGTTATTTGATGTGAAAAAATCATATAAATATTGATGGATATCACGTTGCTGCATGTAAGTCCGCTCCTTTATTACTCTGTGCAAATTCAATGATGGACGCTAAATTCTCCATTTTTATGCGAATTTCTCCTTCGCTTTTTGAAGAGATGAAGATATCTTGAATATGATCATCTATATTCCGTAAATCAATTCGTGTTAATATCTCATCTAGCTCTCCAATCACTCGCTCAAACAATTGGATTTTATCATAAAGCAACTTCATAATATGTTCTTCAACTGTATCTTTTGTAACCATATTATAAATATGAACATCCTGCTGTTGACCGAGACGATGTATTCGACCAATTCGTTGTTCTAGCCGCATAGGGTTCCATGGTAGGTCATAATTGATCATCGTATTGCAAAACTGTAGATTAATTCCTTCACCTCCTGCTTCCGTCGCTATTAGCACCTGTGCGTGATGTTGGAATAAATCCTTCATCCAATCCTTCTTACTACGCTTAAATCCCCCCCGAAAAGGCACAGAGGATATTCCGTGCTGCTTTAAAAACCATTGTAAATACATTTGGGAAGCACGGTATTCTGTAAATATAATTACTTTATCATTGATTTCTTTTATGATTTCCAGAGCCTTTGTCGCTTTCGAGTTAAATGGAATGGTGTTTATTTCATTCATAAGTGTTTCGATATATGAATCTGCCTGTTCTACCTCTTTTTTCTTGACTAGATTTTGTAAGGATACATAGACTGCTTCTCTACTGCTACATGCTTCACGTAAAAAGGTAAGGGTCGAGATGATAGAAGATTGCTTGCTCCAATCTGTAAGAGAATGGTATAACGACCGCTCCTGTTGATTCATTTCAACAAATATAGTGTGAACATGACGCTTTGGCCACTCAATTTTAGTGTCATTTCGGCGGTTGCGTACCATTACTTTATTGATAAGTTCACGTAAGGTTTTATCACTTTCTACGCTCCTATGTTTGGAAGAATAGGAGTGTTCAAATTGTGTTTCATTTCCTAAATGGCCCGGTTTTAGTAAGGAAACAAGATTAAATATTTCATCAATGTGATTTTGAACAGGTGTTGCAGTTAAAAGTAAGCAAAATCTCTTTTTTAGTTGTTGAACGAATTCATAGTTTTTTGTTTTATTATTTTTTAATTTATGTGCTTCATCTATGATAATAAGGTCATATTCCGTGTTAAGAACGATATCACGATGAGGAGAACGCTTTGCCGTATCAATGGATGAAACAATTACCTCGGCTTGCTCCCAGGAATAGCTTTTGCGAAAAGCAGTTGCTGGTATGTAAAACTTTGTAGTCAGTTCGAATGTCCATTGCGACACGAGAGAAGCGGGAACTAAAATTAATACCTTTTTTACAAGTCCACGAATCATGTATTCTTTTAATATTAATCCTGCCTCAATCGTCTTTCCAAGACCAACTTCATCTGCGAGAATTGCCTTTCCATTCATTTCCTCTAAAACGATACGTGCCGTTTCCAATTGGTGAGGGAGCGGTGTAAGGTGGGGCAAATACGCTGGTGCTTGGAGCCCTTCAAAGGATGGAATTAGTAGCTGCTTTCCCGTTTCATACGCTAGATGATACGCCTTCCAATTTGCCCAGGGGCCGTCATCATCGAGTCTTTTCAAAAAGGAATCAATCCAAGACGTGTCCATTACGATGTTAGCGTTCATACATATCCCCCTAAATATACAAAATTATTTTTTTTGCAAGAATATTGATACAATAGAACGAAAAATGGTAGGATAATCATGTGCAAAAGGTATGCTATCTTTCGTATTTTCTCCTGAAAATGTAATTATTATTTACGCTTTCATCAAAAAATGATGCGATATTCCGTATATCTTTTTAATTTTGTTCAAAAATGTTTAGCTGTTTTCGCTTTTTTTAGGCAGCATGAGAGGGAGGAAAGAGGAATGACATTGAAAACGACGCCAATATTTGCTGTGTACGGTAATTACGGCGCAAAAACAATTGATTTTGGCGGATGGGATTTGCCTGTTCAATTTTCAAGTATTAAAGAAGAACATGAAGCTGTTCGCACAAAAGCAGGATTGTTTGATGTTTCTCATATGGGAGAAATAGAAGTGAACGGCACAGATAGTTTGGCCTATTTGCAAAAAATGATGACGAATGATATAGCGATGCTAACGGATGGATCTACATTATATACAGCTATGTGCTATCTTGATGGTGGTACAGTAGATGATTTATTAGTGTACAAAAAAAGTGAATTTCATTATTTGCTTGTCGTAAATGCAGCGAATATTGAAAAGGATTACGAATGGTTAAAGCAACATCTAGCAGGAGATGTCGTGATTGAAAATAAATCAGAAATTACTGCGCAGCTTGCACTTCAAGGACCGCTTGCAGCATCCATTTTACAAAAAGTAACGACTGCAAGAGTAAGTGAAATGAAGCCATTTACATTTCAAGATGATGTGGAAATTGCGAATAAACTTACCCTTGTTTCTCGAACAGGGTATACAGGTGAAGATGGATTTGAAATTTATTGTAAATCAGAAGATGCAGTTGAATTATGGGAAGCGTTACTTCAAGCAGGTAAAGAAGAGGGAATCAAGCCGTGCGGCCTTGGAGCAAGAGATACGCTTCGTTTTGAATCTAAATTAGCACTTTATGGTCAGGAACTATCGAAGACGATTACACCGATTGAAGCAGGTATCGGATTTTTCGTTAAAGTAAATAAAGAATGTGATTTTAATGGTAAGGAAGTATTAAAGGAACAAAAGGAAAATGGGGCTCCTCGTAAGCTTGTTGGAATTGAAATGCTAGAACGTGGTATTCCAAGAAGCCATTATGAAGTGTTTGTGGGTGATGAAAAAATAGGAGAGGTAACAAGTGGAACGCAGTCTCCTACATTAAAGAAAAACATTGGACTTGCCCTTGTGAGCGCGAAATATGCAGCACTACATACAGAAGTGGAAGTACAAATTCGCAATAAACGAGTAAAGGCAATTGTCGTGCCTACACCGTTTTATAAGCGTGCTAACTAACTGGAGGGAATACTAATGATGCATCGTTATCTTCCTATGACAGAAGAAGATAGAAATGAAATGCTAAGCGCTATTGGCGTACAAACGGTTGAAGAACTTTTTGAGGATATACCAGAGCGTGTACAGTTTAAAGGCGATTTAAAACTAAAACAAGCCGCATCAGAGCCTGAGCTATTAAAGGAATTAACAAAGCTTGCAGCGATGAATGCCAATACGAAAGAATATGCTTCTTTTCTTGGAGCAGGAGTGTATGATCACTTTGTTCCTGTCATTGTAGATCATGTACTTTCTCGTTCTGAATTTTATACAGCATATACACCATATCAACCAGAAATATCACAAGGGGAATTACAAGCTATTTTCGAATTTCAAACGATGATTTGTGAATTAACTGGAATGGATGTTTCCAATTCATCCATGTACGATGGTGGAACAGCACTAGCAGAAGCTGCGATGATGGCAGCACATCATACACGGAATAAAAAAATCATTGTTTCTGAAACGGTTCATCCCGAAGCAAGAGATGTACTTAAAACGTATGCGAAAGCACAGCGATTAGATGTGATTGAAATTCCGCATCGTGATGGTGTGACAAATATGGACCGATTACAAGAGGAAATGGATACAGATGTTGCATGTGTCATCGTACAATATCCAAACTTTTTTGGACAAGTAGAACGAATTGCGGATGTAGAGAGAATTGTTCATGCACAAAAAGGACTATTTATTGTTTCTTCTAATCCGTTAGCATTAGGTGCACTAACACCTCCGGGTAAGCTAGGTGCAGATATTGTAGTGGGAGACGCACAGCCATTTGGAATTCCCGCACAATTTGGAGGTCCACACTGTGGATACTTTGCGACGAAAAAAGCATTTATGCGTAAGCTTCCTGGTCGGTTAGTTGGACAAACGAAAGATTCGGAAGGACGTCGTGGGTTTGTATTAACTCTGCAAGCAAGGGAACAACATATTCGTCGAGACAAAGCTACGTCTAACATTTGTTCCAATCAAGCATTAAATGCGTTAGCGGCTTCTGTTGCGATGACGGCACTTGGAAAAAAAGGGGTTCGTGAAATAAGCATCCAAAATATTTCTAAGGCACAATATGCCAAGAAGCAATTTGAAAAAGTGGGTTGTTCAGTTGCATTTGCAGGACCATTTTTTAATGAATTTGTTGTAAAATGCAATCGCTCAGTAAAAGAAATTAATGAAGCACTTTTTCAAAAGAATGTGATAGGCGGGTATGATATCGGCAAAGATTATCCACAATTAAAAAATCATATGCTCATCGCGGTTACAGAACTTCGAACAAAAGAAGAAATTGATACGTTAGTAAATGAAATGGGGGCTATGAAATGATGCAGCAAGATCAACCTCTCATTTTTGAAATGAGTAAACGTGGACGGGTTGGCTATAGCTTACCTGCTCTAGACGTAGAAGAAGTAGCATTAGATTCTATTTTTGATAACGAATATATTCGCATAGAGGAACCTGAACTTCCTGAAGTGGCTGAGCTTGATATTATGCGTCATTATACTGCTTTGTCCAAACGAAATCATGGTGTAGATTCTGGATTTTATCCACTTGGTTCATGTACAATGAAGTACAATCCGAAAATAAATGAAAATGTGGCTCGCTTTGCGGGATTTTCATATATTCATCCCCTTCAAGATGAAAAAACGGTGCAAGGTGCCCTTGAACTAATGTACGATTTACAAGAGAGTCTGAAAGAAATAACAGGAATGGACCAAGTGACATTGCAGCCAGCAGCAGGTGCACACGGAGAATGGACTGGATTAATGCTGATTCGTGCGTTTCACGAGGCCAATCATGATTTGAAGAGAACGAAGGTTATTGTTCCAGATTCAGCACATGGTACGAATCCTGCATCTGCGTCTGTAGCGGGCTTTGAAATCATTACAGTGAAATCAAATGAGGAAGGTCTTGTTGATTTAGATGATTTGAAACGTGTTGTTGGTGATGATACAGCAGCGTTGATGCTTACAAACCCTAACACACTTGGTTTGTTTGAAGAACATATTGTTGAAATTGCAGAAATTGTTCATGAAAATGGCGGTAAAGTGTATTATGATGGTGCCAATTTAAATGCCGTATTAAGTAAAGCTCGTCCTGGAGATATGGGCTTTGATGTTGTACATTTGAATCTTCATAAAACATTTACGGGTCCTCACGG
>NZ_JBXKMX010000169.1:0-1855 GCF_056992975.1 Ectobacillus sp.
CGTGCGTTAGGACAAACGTTAAAGGAATTTAAGAAGTCTACAGCTGAGCTAACGAATGATGTAGTTAGTGAAGTGAAGGAAGAAAAGATCGTGCAAAAAAAGGAAGAGACTAAGGCTGAAACGAAATAAGGTTTAGCATGTATATGTGCTAGTTTGCTCTTTTGCATGAAACGATTTCGTATGTTCTATATGCGAGTCGTTTTTTTGTGAATCAGTATCTAGAACCTTATGAATAGGTAGGGGACGGACATGGAAGATAAAGAATTACAGCTATTGGACCATTTGGAGGAACTACGGAAACGTATTATTATATCGGTCATTGCCTTTGTTGTTTTTTTTATCGTTGGATTTGTGTATGCCATCGATATTTATAAATGGTTTTCAAAAAGCATCGATATGAAATTAGCTGTACTTGGTCCTAGTGATATATTGTGGATTTATTTCATGCTCGCTACTGTTGTTGCCATTGCATGTACGATTCCGGTTGTTGCAATGCAAATTTGGCTATTTGTGAAACCTGCGCTAAAACCAAAGGAGAGAAAGGCTACGCTAACCTATGTGCCAGCACTTTTTCTGTTATTTATCGCGGGGCTTGCGTTTGGGTACTTTGTCATTTTCCCTATGATACTATCGTTTTTGATTGAATTAGGGAAAGATTTATTTTTAGCTAATTTTACAGCTGAGCGATACTTTCAATTTATGTTGAATATGACATTACCGTTTGGTGTATTATTTGAACTTCCGGTAGTCATTATGTTTTTAACATCGCTGGGTATAATCAATCCTTTTATTTTATCAACCGTGCGTAAGTATGCCTACTTTATTCTGGTTGTCATTGCTGTTGTCATTACACCGCCAGACTTTATGTCGGATTTTCTGGTTACGATTCCTTTATTAGTGCTCTATGAAATTAGTATTACAATTTCTAAGATTGTTTACGGAAAACGGTTGAAACGGCAAAAGCAAGAGGAAGAAGAGGCTTCTTACTAAAAATGTTAACCATACAAAAGTAATGATAATGGAGTTTCTGTGAACAATTCCTACAGGCTAGGACGAAAGCCTTATTGTTGTGTTACATTTACCATGAATTTAAGAGCTTTACACAGTTATTCCATGAAAAATGGAGGGATCTAGCAAATGAAAAAGCAAAAAACAATTTATGAAACTGCGATTGATAATGGGGTTACCCGCAGAGATTTCTTAAAAATGTGTACCGTAGTCGCTGCGGCTGTTGGTCTCGATTTTTCACAAACAAATGAAGTGGTAAAGGCGATGGAAACAAGCGCAAGAGTTCCAGTTGTATGGCTACAATTTCAAGATTGTACAGGATGCTCAGAGTCGTTTATTCGTTCGTCCCAGCCAAAAGTTGAAAGCGTTCTATTTGATATGATTTCCCTAGAATATACAGAAGTTCTTTCGGCTGCATCGGGATTTCAAATTGAAGCAGCAATGGAGAAGGTTCTGAAAGATTATAAGGGACAATATGTTCTTGCTGTCGAGGGAAGTATTCCGCAGGAGGGATTCTGTACGATCGGTGGTACAACTGGGAAAGATACGTATATTGAAATGGCGAAAAACGCGAAGGCGGTTATCGCTTACGGCTCATGTGCCGCATGGGGCGGTATCCCAGCTGCTTATCCAAACCCAACAGGCGCACAGCCAATTACGAGTTTCCAAACAGGCACGCCTACCATTCTTGTGCCAGGATGTCCGCCAATTGCTGAAGTTATGACAGGGGTTATTGCACATATCATTACTTTCGGAACATTGCCAGAACTTGATCATCTTGGTCGTCCGAAAGCATTCTACCGCCATCGTATTCATGATAAATGTAACCGCCGTGCATATTTTGATG
>NZ_JBXKMX010000170.1:0-3881 GCF_056992975.1 Ectobacillus sp.
CCATTTGGTGCATACATCTGCGCTGGATCAGCGGTCATGCTATCTTTGCAAATCTTCCAAAACATCGGAATGATTGTAGGTCTCATGCCAGTAAAAGGAATTTCCCTTCCGTTCTTAACATACGGAGGAAGCTCTCTATTTTCAAACATGATTTTAATCGGCATCTTCCTGTCGATACGGAAAAGCTACAGGAAATACATGTTCTCAGTTGACTAGTAAAAACGCTTCGTATATAGAGGACATTGAAAAGGGAATCCCTCTCTTACCTAGAGAAGGATCCCTTTTTTTCTTTGTCTAACCTATTAATGATAGAATCCTTTACTCCTAGATACTAGAGAAATCGCTGTTTTGGTGACCGTTTTGAGAGAATAAGAAAGTTGGGGGTCATCAAAGTAATCGTCTCTATAAAAATAGGGCGCTTTTTTTGTAAATATAGTAGATTCTTCTTTTTTCTCACGGATAATTCTTCCGTTTTTTAACAGAAAAACAAATAATCAAGAATTGCTTTTTACCTTCTTTCTGATAGACTGATGCTACAGACAACCACTATATAAAGGAGGAGTGTTTATGGCTGAAATTACTACTAAAGATTTGATGCGAGCGATATTGGACATGCATGACGCGCTGAAGGATGTCCAGCAAGAGGTAAGTGTGTTGAGACAAGAGGTAAAAGAGTTGAAGCAAGAGGTAAACGAGTTAAAGGAAGAGTTGAAAGAGTTTAAGCAAGAAGTAAGAAGCGAATTTATAGAAGTAAAAAAGGATATCGAAGATTTAAAGGTTATGACGGAAGTGTTTCAAGAAGATTTAATGAAGAATCGAATGGACATTCAGAAGATAAAGAAACAGCTGAAAGCTTAATCACCCTTTTTTTATATAAAAAAACCTCGCAAGAAGCGAGGTTTCTACATAAGTTATCTATGCAATACTGCTTACCATTTTCATAAATTCTACGTCAGATAGAACCGTTATGCCGTTTCGGCGAAGTAAGGCTGCGGTTACACCTTCTCCTGCTTTTCTGATGTCAGTAAAATTGCCATCATAGATCATACTACTGCCACAAGACGGACTACTTTCTTTCAAAACAACACAAGCGGCTTGTTCGCGTTTGGCCACTTCCAATGCTTTTTGTGCTCCTATTAGATAACGATTCGTTACGTCTTCACCCGATTTTGTAAGGACCGTTGCAACTCCATCTAGTACATCCGAACCAGATCCGCCCACAATTTCTGCAGGCTCGCGCGGAGTAGAGAAACCACTTAGCATTTCGGGACAGACGAGAACTGCTTTTTTCTCTCTTACTAGCTTTTCTATTTTGGAAACGAGATGGTGCGAACCATTATATCGACAGGCAACGCCTGCTAAACATGCACTCACGACAATCATTCTATACATCTCCTACTGTGTAAGATTTACTCTCTATTATAAAACACATTGAGCTGTTATGGCACAGTGTTGTTTTTTTACAACAATAAACCGTTTGCAAGTGACAAAAAAGAGATTTGTTTTCGTATGACGTACATAAATCTGACAAAAAGAATACATATATATAGAATAGGAACATATTGTAGTATATTGGTATATTCTGTATAATTTGGGTTGAGATAAAATATTTTAAAAAGGGGATTCGAAGATGCAGATAGAGACGGTCCAAGCTCCGAGGCGAAAACGTAAATGGATTATAATCGGATTCATCCTACTTATCGTTCTTGTTGTCGGGATTAATATTGTCGTGACACAGGCGAAAAAGGGAAGCGCGCAAGCTGGTTTGAAATTCGCAGTTGCGACAGAACGAAGCATAAACAATATGAAACTGATTTCGGGTCGCGTCATTCCGGGTAACATTGACACGATTTATGCAGATGCAACAAAAGGGAAAGTGAAGGATATCTTTATAAAGGAAGGCGACGAAGTCAAAAAGGACCAGAAGCTCTTTTCTTACGATAGTCCAGAACTTGCCCTGCAAATTAAGCAGGCTGACCTTGATAACCAGATGACGACTATGCGCTCGAAGCAAGCGTCAGATAAAATTGATTCCTTGAACCAGGATATTCAAAAGGCTAAGGATGCGGGTGCGCCATCTACAGTAATTCAGCCGTTGGAAGCCCAAGTAGCGGACTTGGAATCACAGATGAAAACCATCGATCTTGAAAAGCAAAAGAATGATCTGCAGCAGCAGGAATTGCAGAAAAAACAAGATGATTTAATTGTATATAGCAAAAACAACGGCATTGTGCAAAAGCTTGACCCGGATGCTTCGCAAGGGTCCGCGCAGCTTCAGCCAAAGGCATTTATTCAAATTGCCTCCAAAGATCCATTCCAAATTCAAGGAACGTTAACGGAACTGCAAAAGTCACAAATCCAGAAGGGACAAGCAGTAACGATAACAGCGAAGGCGGTAGCGAATAAAACGTGGAAGGGAAAAATTATAGAAGTGAGCGAATATCCAACAACGGCGGATAGTGGACAATTGAGTACAACCGATACCACCCAGTCGCAAACCATATCGTATTATACCTATAAAGCTTCCCTAGAATCGCAAGATGGATTAGCACCAGGTTATCATGTATCGATGCAAGTAAATATTTCATCTCAAAAACTACTTTCTGTACCGCGAAGCAGTATTGTAGAGGAAAATAATGAATCGTATTTGTTTATAAACGATAACGGGAAGCTAAAGAAAACGAAGGTTACGACTGGTCTTAGCGACGGGGAATGGATTCAAGTATCTCAAGGAGTAAAAGAAGGAGATAAGGTAGCAGAAAGTCCTTCATCCAAGCTGCAAGATGGAATGGATGTGAAGGCAAATTGATTAGCCTGCGGCACATTAATAAGACGTTCAAACAAGGTGCGTTAGAAGTACCGGTTTTGCATGATATTAATATCGAAATTAATAGCGGTGAATTCGTGAGTATTATGGGGCCATCTGGATCAGGAAAGTCTACACTTATGAACATTATCGGCTGTCTGGATCGCAGAGCAGAAGGGGAATACATATTAAATGATGTAAATGTATTAACTGCTGATGACACGGAACTTGCCCTGCTTCGCAATCGTTCGATCGGTTTCGTATTTCAACATTTTCATTTGTTACCGCGCTTAACAGCAGTTGAAAATGTGGAACTTACGCTTATTTACGGAGGCGTCAGTAAGAAGGAGCGACGTGAGCTAGCACTGGAGGCGCTAGCTAAAGTTGGTCTTGCTGATCGCGTTAACTATTTGCCGAACCAGCTTTCTGGTGGACAAAAGCAGCGCGTGGCAATTGCGAGAAGTATTGCAAACAAACCAAGCTTTATATTAGCGGACGAGCCGACCGGGGCACTCGATACAAAATCAGGTGCACAGGTGATGGATATTTTTACGCAGTTAAATAAGGAAGGAACGACCATCATCATGGTTACACACGAAGATGAGGTTGCCGCCTACTCCAAGCGCCGCATCATGCTACGCGATGGGAAAATTACGCAGGATCGGAGCGAATACAATGAGCTTACTCGATAGTATCAAAATAGCCCTGTCATCTATTCTAGCCCATAAGCTCCGCTCCGCTCTTACTATGCTTGGCATCATCATTGGCGTTGGTAGCATCATTACCGTAGTCGCAATTGGGCAAGGCGGGGAAGCGGCATTAAAGTCGCAAATTGCTGGTGGAGGAAATAATACGATTCAGCTCAATTTTAAGCCGGACACTGAGGATATTTTTGCGAATCCATTGGAGAAGCAGCCGACGTTCACGCAGGAGGATTTACTTCAGCTGAGCAAAATTCCAGAGGTCGCTTCGGTCATTACCGAAAACTCCTCCTTTGACCCAATTGAAGTCAATGATAAAAAAGTAAACGTGCAAATTTCAGGTATTACGAGTGATTATTTTACAGTGAACAAAC
>NZ_JBXKMX010000171.1:0-7183 GCF_056992975.1 Ectobacillus sp.
TTATTTTAATTTTGAAAATGCAACCGTTGCAGCAGCTATTGTTTTCTCAATATCCTCATCACTATGTGTTGTGGATAAGAACAAACCTTCAAACTGAGAAGGAGGCAAGAAGATTCCTTGCTCTGCCATTTCACGATAGTAAGAAGAGAAATAATCAAGATTAGATGATTTCGCCGTTTCGAAATTGATTACTTTTTCGTTCGTAAAGAAGAAGCCAATCATCGAGCCTGCTCGGTTTACACATGCAGGGATATCGTAAGCTTTTGCTGCAGCCGTGATTCCTTCTTCCAGACGATCTGCTTTTCGTTCAAATTCCTTATAAGAATCTGGTGTAAGCTGAACCAGTGTCTCATAACCAGCAGTCATTGCAAGCGGGTTTCCTGACAAGGTACCTGCTTGATAAATTGGGCCGCTTGGTGCGATTTGTTCCATAATATCTGCTCTACCACCAAATGCTCCAACTGGTAGACCACCGCCAATTACCTTACCAAGACAAGTTAGGTCCGGTGTAATGCCAAAATAACCTTGTCCACAGTTGTATCCTACGCGAAATCCAGTCATCACTTCATCAAAAATAAGAATCGTTCCGTACTCTTTTGTAATTTCACGTAAACCTTCTAAAAATCCAGGAAGCGGCGGAACAACACCCATATTCCCAGCTACCGGTTCCACAATAACAGCTGCAAGGTCTTCACCGTGTAATTGAAATGCTGTTTTTACGCCTTCAATATCATTATAAGGAACCGTAATCGTATTGCGTGCAATTCCTTCCGGTACTCCTGGGCTATCTGGCAATCCGAGTGTTGCTACCCCTGATCCCGCTTTAATAAGAAGGGAATCACCGTGTCCATGATAGCAACCTTCAAACTTTAAAATTTTATTTCTGCCCGTGTATCCACGCGCTAAACGAAGGGCACTCATTGTCGCTTCAGTTCCAGAGTTCACCATACGAACGATTTCTACAGATGGAACACGACTAATGACCAGCTTGGCAAGCTCATTTTCGATTTCGGTTGGCGTACCAAAGCTTGTTCCTTTTTCTGCTGTTTTTTTCAAGGCTTCCACCACTCGTTCATTTGTGTGGCCAAGAATCAGTGGTCCCCATGATAGTACATAATCGATGTACTCATTGCCATCGATGTCATATACCTTTGAACCCTTTCCGTGATCCATGAAGATCGGGTTCATCCCTACTGCACGAAATGCGCGAACCGGGCTATTTACGCCGCCAGGCATAAGTTTTTTTGCTTCTTCAAAGGCTTGAATGCTCTTGGTAAATTGTTTCATTAGCGCGTGCTCCCTTCTAGCAACCATCTTGCTGCGTCTTTTGCAAAGTAAGTAATAATTAAGTCTGCCCCTGCACGTTTCATACTAATTAATTGCTCTAACACGATTTCTTTTTCGTTAATCCAACCATTCAATGCCGCAGCCTTAACCATTGAATATTCACCACTTACATTGTAAGTAACAATGGGAAGATCAACATTATTCCGTACATCACGAATAATGTCGAGGTAGGAAAGCGCTGGTTTCACAATTAAAAAATCCGCTCCTTCTTGGACATCTGAATCTGCCTCGCGAAGCGCTTCTAAGCGATTTGCTGGATCCATTTGGTACGTTTTACGATCACCAAATTTCGGTGAACTATTGGCAGCATCACGAAATGGGCCATAATGAGCTGATGAATATTTCACTGCATAAGACATAATCGGAACATTCGTAAATCCATTTTCATCTAATGCCTGACGGATTGCAGCAACGAAGCCATCCATCATATTTGATGGTGCAATAATGTCTGCTCCAGCCTTTGCTTGGCTTACTGCCGTTTTAGCAAGTAATTCTAATGATTCATCATTTAAGATAACTCCGTCTTCAATTACGCCGCAATGGCCGTGATCCGTATATTCACAAAGACAAGTGTCAGCAATCACAACTAGCTCTGGAAAATGTGCTTTAATTTCTGAAATGGCTTTTTGTACAATGCCATGGCTACAATATGCAGAAGATCCTACATCATCCTTGTCATCTGGAATTCCGAACACAATAACTGATTTAATTCCTAAATCGACAACTTCCTGCATTTCCTCTTGTAGCATATCTATTGATAATTGATCGATTCCGGGCATGGACTGAATCGGATTGCGTATTTTTTCGCCTTCAACTACGAAAATAGGATAAATGAAATCTTCTGTATGTAAGTGTGTTTCTCTAACTAGCGCTCGCATATTCGCAGACTGACGCAAGCGGCGATGACGTTGAAATTGTAAATGACCCATTGTTTTTCCATCTCCAGTTCTATTATTTTTTTACCGCGTTTGACTGGAAGCACAATCTAATAGCGCGCCAATCGTATATTCTTGCGGCATTATAATCGAAGTAAAATAGTTTCTGGCTTCCCGTTCTGTAGTTGGCCCGATACACCCAATTGTACACCTTTTTACCCATTGTCTCCAATTCGTACCTTCAAGAAGATTGACAAAACTTTTAACAGTAGATGGGCTTGTAAATGTAATAATATCAATACTTCCGCTTTCTAATGCTTTTATTAGAGGTAACTTTGCATCCTCATTATACTTCGTTTCATATACAATCATTTCATGAAGTGAAAAACCAGCCTCTTGCATAGCAGTTGGAATCACATCACGCGCTAGATTCCCTTTAGGAAACAAAATCCGTACCTCGTTTGAAATAAGAGGAAGAAATTCTTCTACAAATGCTTCTGCCTCAAATTTACTTGGAACAAAGGCAACCTTACATCCCCTATTCACTAACGCTTGCTTTGTTTTTGTACCGATTGCTGCTACTTGCAAAGTGGGAGGTAAATTTTTTTCGCCAATTAATTGAAAGAAATGAATCACGCTATTCTTACTCGTAAACAAAATCCAATCGTATTCAGACAAATTTTCCGCACTGAACTGATTTGTAGTAGGTACAATTTGTAACAAAGGAAGAATGAATGGATTTCCACCCCGCATCCGAACCGCTTCGGCCATTTCTTCAGTCTGTGCCTTTGCACGTGGAATAAGGACAGTCTGGCCGGCTAAAGAAGCTTGTATCATAGTCCGTCCTACTCCCTTGCTTCTTCTATAAGCTGCTTTGCACCCCGAGCAATAAGAAGATCAGCAGCCTGATTACCAATTTGTTCAGGGTCCTTGCCTGACACAACTTCCTTCAGTAATACATCTCCCGTTTTTGATCCAACTAATGCTGTTAACTCTAATTCTCCTGTTTCTAATTGCGTTGCATAACCTGCGATTGGAACTTGACATCCACCTTCTAGCTTGTTAAGGAAAACACGCTCCGCTGCTACCGTTTTGGCTGTTACAACATCGTTCATCTTATTAAGGGCCTGTAGCAATTCCTCATCATCTGCACGGCATTCAATGGAAAGCGCACCTTGGCCAACAGCTGGCACACACATATCTAAATATTCTGTAATGACATCTTCACTCCAACCAAGACGGTGCAAGCCAGCAGCTGCTAGAACGATCGCATCATACTCCTCTTCATGAAGCTTTTTAATGCGCGTATCGATATTGCCGCGAATCCACTTCATTTGCAAATCAGGACGCAATGCTAAAAGCTGTGCACTCCGGCGAAGACTACTCGTACCGACAACGGCCCCGCTAGGTAGATTTTCAAACGTAGCACCTGTTTTAGAAATTAAAACATCACGCGGATCTACTCGTTTTGGAGTGCAGCCAATGGTTAATCCCTCCGGAAGAACTGCTGGCATATCCTTCATGCTGTGAACGGCCATATCAATTTCCTTTGAAAGCATTGCTTGCTCAATTTCTTTTACAAATAAGCCTTTTCCGCCAACTTTTGACAAGGTAACATCCAAGATTACATCGCCCTTGGTAACGATTTCTTTGATTTCAAACTCAAAAGGCACATTTTGTTTTTTTAATTGATCAATTACCCAATTTGTTTGTGTTAAAGCAAGCTTGCTTCTTCTTGAACCAACGATTATTTTACGCATGTCATGTCTCTCCTATGTTTAAAAATGCCAAAAATGAAAAGAAGATAAACTAGTAAATAGAAAAATATTTATAAGTAACACAAAGAATGCCCCGATGTTCCAATTTGCCATACTTCTTCCTTGCAGCTTCTCCGATCCATGTAAGTATAATCCTATACTATATACGAGTAATACAATAAAAGAACCAGACACCTTTGGATCATACCAATGAAATTGGTCAACTTTTGCATAGGCCCATATGTATCCAAGTAGCAGTGCAAATAGGAAGAAAGGAACGGAAAATAAATTTAAACCAAAGGAAAGGGAATTAAAATTCTGTAAACTTCCTAATCTACGCAATCGATTATTCCACTTTTTTTGCTTTAATAACGTATATTGTAGCACGTACATACAAGAAAATATAAACGAAACCGTGAACGTTGCATAGGCGATAAAGGCCATGCCAACATGCACATAGACGAGCTCAGAAATTAACTGGTTTGCAAGTACTGGAGGAGTTTTTCCAATCGGAGTAAAAATAGAAAATACGTCTACTCCAAAAGCAATAACATTTGTAAAAAAAACAAAAAAATCCACACGAAAAATACGATTCATTACAAGAGAAAGAGAAAGAAGCAGCCATACATAAAAGTAAACCCCTGACAAAAGCGTTAGAATGGAATTTTCTGTTGTTTCCACTGCACGCATTACCATAAAAATCGTATGCAGTACCCACACAATGGAAAGTAACCAAAAAGCAATTCGATTTGCTCTTCGGTTACTTTGAAAATAGTCTATGAAATACAAGCTAACGCTACACGCATACAATATAATTGCAACGTGATACACGATGCTATTATTTAGAAGTTCCATCCTATCATCAACCTATAGTGAATGGACAGAAGAAAGGGCGCTGTGTTCTTTCTCCCTATTCACAATTCTTGTTTCCATTTCATGTGCTAAGTCGAGATCAAAAATTCTAGCAAAAAGTTCTAATTTTTCAGCCGCATCCGGTTCGCCTGCTAATTCTTTAGCGATTAAAATGGGATTTTTAAGCAGCTGATTAATAATACTTTTCGTATGCTTGCTGATTACTTTTTTCTCTCGTTCTGTAAGCGTTGGAATTTTCCGTTCAATACTTTCCATCGTTTCGCTTTGAATTTGCAATGATTTTTCGCGTAAGGATGAAATGAGGGGAACTACACCTAGCGTTTCCATCCATGCTTTAAATACAACGATTTCTTCTTCAATCATAAGACCGATTTTTTCCGCTTCTTTTAGACGTTCTTCCTTATTTGCATCTACAATTCCTTGTAAATCATCAATATCATACAAAAATACGCTCTCTAGTTTTTCCATTTCAGGATCTAAGTCACGTGGTACTGCAATGTCTACCATAAATAGCGGACGTCCTCTGCGAACTTTTTCTACTTTTTCCATCATGCCTTTAGTAATAACGAAGTTTGAAGAACCCGTAGAACTAATTAAAATGTCTGCATTCACAAGAGCAGTTTCTAATTCATCTAACGGTTTTGCTTGTCCCATATACTTTTCGGCCATTGTTTCAGCCTTTTCTAACGTACGATTAATAACTGTAACCGTTTTCACGCCACTACCATATAAATTTTGTAGTGCAAGTTCTCCCATTTTTCCTGCCCCTAGAATAAGAACATGACAATTTGAGAGATTGTTAAAAATCTTTTTGGCCAGTTCAACGGCAGCATAACTAACTGAAACTGCGTTTGCATCAATTGTCGTTTCTGAATGGGCACGCTTTGCTAACGTAACCACTTGTTTAAATAATTCATTAAAAATCGTACCGGTTGTTTTCTTTTCTTGCGCTTCTAAAAAGCTAGAACGAATTTGTCCTAAAATTTGCGTTTCCCCTATAACCATTGAATCTAGACCGCTCGTTACACGAAACAAATGTTCAATTGCTCCGTCATTTTCCCAAATCGATAGATAAGGTGAAATTTCTTCTATAGAAAGCTGAAACCATTCAGCCAAGAAATGTTTTATATAATATCTTCCGGTATGAAGCTGATCCACAACTGCATATATTTCCGTACGATTGCACGTAGAAACGATTACATTTTCTAAAATACTCTTTTGCGTCTGTAGCTGAGTCATTGCCCTTTCGAGTTCATCGCTTTGAAAGGATAATTTTTCACGAATTTCTACAGGGGCAGTTCTATAGTTAACACCAACAATTAAAATATGCACGCAGTGTATCCCCCTTCAACTAATCAATTACAACCTAATCATAATACAAATGTTCCTTGATAAAATCAACAAATCTGTGAACAAAAACTCTACTAAAAAAAATATAGTCCATCTTCTCTATTTGCTACGTTATCAAAAAACGGAGGAGTAATCAAGTGATGAGATTACCATATTTGCTTTCCTATTACCAATTATTATTCCAAAGTAAGCAAATTATCCCCTATTATAAAAGCGTTTTCATTTATTTAGTATCCCTTATCAATAGGCTCTGTTAAATCTTATTGTTGATTTAACTAGGTTGATTGGAGCGGAAGGTGCGAGACTCCTGCGGGAAAAACGGGTTAAGGGAGACCCCGCAGGCGCATAGCGCCGAGGAGGCTCCCGAGCCGCCCGCGGAAAGCTCTCACCTGGAGCGGAAATCAACAGGCAAGTTTAACAAGCCTATCAAAAAAACGTGCGACGATTGTCACACGTTTTCATTATGAAGATAATGTTGAATTGCATTCCACGCTTCATTTCTTCCAATTCCTTTTTCAGAAGAAAATAGAATTACTTCATCGCCTTGTCTGACGCGTAGTGTATCAAATACAACTTTCAAGTGTGCCTGATACTTTCCTTTATTTATTTTATCAGCTTTGGTTGCAACGATGATTGTTGGTATGTTGAAATGCTTTAAAAACTCGTACATGGCTATATCATCTTTTGTTGGAGGATGACGTAAATCTACAATAAGAACGGTCGCCTTAAGCTGCTCTCTTGATGTAAAATACGTTTCTATCATCTTTCCCCATGCTTCTCGTTCCGATTTAGAAACTTGTGCATATCCGTATCCAGGAACATCTACAAAATGTAAGATGTCATTCACAATATAGAAATTTAGCGTTTGTGTCTTACCCGGTTTAGAAGAAATACGTGCTAAACTTTTTCTGCTCAGCAATGTATTAATAAAGGAAGATTTTCCTACATTTGATCGTCCTGCAAGTGCAATTTCAGGCAAAT
>NZ_JBXKMX010000172.1:0-3047 GCF_056992975.1 Ectobacillus sp.
GTACTCTGGGAGATAAGAGATATTCAGCCATGTGCGAGTTCGGGTTGCTTCTTTTACCTTTAGGGTAGGAAGCAGCCCTTTTATTTTAAAAAATAGAGAGGGTGAAGAGCATGGGGGAAACATGGAACAAAGGAACTATCTGTGATCAAGGAGGCTACACGCCTAAAAGCGGAGAATCACGTATGCTATCACTGTATCAAAGCACAACGCATAAATACGATACACCTGAGGAGTTGGCAGCCCTTTTTGTGTTACAAGCAGACATTGCTGACCTAGACCAAGCTTTGGTTGGAGGTAAGAAATATGCCCATTATTGTGGATAAAGATTTGCCAGCACGTAAGATCTTACAAAACGAGAATATTTTTGTCATGACGAAGGAGCGTGCCTTCTCACAAGATATTCGACCGCTCAAGATTGCAATTTTAAATCTAATGCCAACGAAGCAAGAAACAGAAGCACAGCTATTAAGATTACTTGGGAATACACCGCTTCAAGTAGATGTGCAATTCTTACACATGGCATCGCATACATCTAAAAATGTGTCACAAGATCATCTTACAAGCTTCTATTCGACTTTTCGTGATGTAGAGAACCAGCGATTTGATGGGCTCATCATTACAGGTGCTCCTGTAGAACTTATGCCATTTGAGGATGTAGACTATTGGGATGAGCTAAAGCGTATTATGGATTTTTCTGTAACGAATGTTACATCTACGCTTCACATTTGCTGGGGTGCACAGGCTGGCTTATATTATCATTACGGCGTTCCGAAATATACGCTAGAGCAAAAGATGTTTGGTGTTTTTCAACACGAACTACAGGGACAACATGTAAATCTAATCAGAGGGTTTGACGAGCAGTTTTTTGCGCCGCACTCTCGCCATACGGAAGTACGAGCGGAAGATATTAAACGTATACCAGAGCTGCAACTGCTAGCACAATCAGAAGAAGCAGGGGTACATCTCGTTGCAGATCGTGGTGGGAAAAATGTTTTTGTTCTCGGTCATAGTGAATATGCTCGTGATACGCTGAAATTAGAATACGAACGAGATATAAGCCGCGGTATTCCAATTTCTATGCCGCAGCATTATTTCAAGAATGATGATCCAAAGCAAAATCCATACGTCGCTTGGAGAAGTCATGGTAGTTTGCTCTTTTCCAATTGGTTAAACTATTACGTGTATCAAGAAACACCCTATCAAATTTAATGAGAAGCAAGCGGTGAAAACGGTGTAAACTGTTTTCACTTTTTTTATGGAGAAGTATGCCTATTTTTCAGAAATATGTTTTTAAAAGAATGTAAACTACAAAAAATGACACAAAATGATTCTGAAATTTCATAAAACGTTGTTTTTTAAATTTTCAGCTTATATAATTGCATATAAAGTGAAACTTCTATAAAGTAATTCTTTTAGTATATTTCTTTATGGAAGGTATAAAAATCTAACAAACTGTAAGAATCAGAAAAACACAGTATAGAAATAGGGGTGGACGATCAGTGAAAGAGATAAAGGTAGGATTGTTAGGGCTCGGCACAGTCGGTAGTGGAGTGGTCAAAATTATTGAGGACCATCAAGACCGGTTACGTCATCAACTTGGCTGTCCTGTAAGTATTGCAAAGATACTTGTACAAAATATAAATAAAGAGCGGGACGTCCGCATTACCCCGACGATTTTAACCACTGATGTAAATGACATCATTTATAATAAAGATATCGATATTGTAATTGAAGTTATGGGCGGCTTGAAGCACGCATACGATTATGTACTTACAGCTCTTACTAATGGTAAGCATGTTGTGACAGCTAACAAAGATTTAATGGCTCAGTACGGTGCAGAGCTTCTAGCCGTGGCAATGGAGAATCATTGTGATTTATTTTACGAAGCAAGTGTTGCTGGTGGGATTCCAATTCTTCGAAGCATCGTCGAAGGCTTTTCTTCTGATCGTATTACGAAAATGATGGGGATTGTCAATGGAACGACAAATTTCATTTTAACGAAAATGTCGAAGGAAGGAAAAGCATACGATGATGTGTTGAAGGAAGCACAGGCGCTCGGGTTTGCAGAGGCGAATCCTTCCTCAGATGTAGAGGGGCTAGATGCAGCTCGTAAAATGACGATTCTTGCATCACTTGGTTTTTCGACACATGTAGAGCTTGCCGATGTAAAAGTAAAGGGCATTACATCCATTACAGAAGAGGATTTAGCGTATAGTACAGATCTTGGGTATACGATGAAGCTAATCGGCATTGCAAAACGTGATGGAGATAAGCTAGAAGTTAGCGTAGAGCCGACACTTCTTCCGAATCATCATCCACTCGCATCCGTACAAAACGAATTCAATGCCGTGTATATTCACGGGGAAGCAGTAGGAGAAACGATGTTTTACGGACCAGGAGCAGGAAGCTTGCCGACGGCTACCTCCATCGTCTCTGATCTTGTAGCTGTTATTAAAAATATGCTTCTGGGTGTAACCGGAACGAGCGCAATAACTGCGCAATATCCGAAAATCTTGAAGAATGATACAGAAATATTTACTAAATATTTCTTGCGGCTTCATGTGAAGGATGAAATAGGCGTTCTTGCAAAAGTAACCTCCCTATTCTCTGAAAATGAAGCAAGTTTTGAAAAAATTATTCAATTGCCGCTTGAGGAAAAAGGAACTGCAGAAATCGTAATCGTTACACACCGTGTAACACTTGCAAATTATAACGCATTGCTAGCTGCATTAAACCGCGTAGAAGCAGTAAAATGTGTGAAGGCAAGCTATCGAATTGAGGGAGATGAAAAATGATGTGGAAGGGTCTATTATCACATTATAAGGAATTTTTACCAGTAACAGAACAAACACCAGAGCTTACATTAAACGAAGGGAACACTCCACTTGTGCATCTAGATACATTATCAAAAGAGTGGGGCATTGACCTATATGTAAAAATTGAAGGTGCGAATCCGACGGGATCTTTTAAAGATCGCGGGATGGTAATGGCAGTAGCAAAGGCAAAAGAAGAAGGAAGCCAAACAGTGATTTGTGCTTCAACAGGTA
>NZ_JBXKMX010000173.1:0-11188 GCF_056992975.1 Ectobacillus sp.
AAACCAGCGCAAATTACGCATATACTTCGTCATGTAGATTATGTGTGTTCATTAGGTGGTGAAAAAAACATTGGATTTGGATCGGATTTTGATGGTATTGATGAAACTGTTATGCAGTTGAACTCTTATGCAGACTATCAAAATCTTGTTAATGAATTGTTGAAATATTACAAAGAAGAACAAGTAAAAGGGTTTTTATTTTCCAATTTTTTGGATCATATTTCCTTTTAATAATGCAATTATATGAAATGGAATATGTGCATGTTAGTAATAATGTTAATGGTAAAAAAATTATGAATAAAATCAATTCAAATTCTTGCTTTTTTTTCTTACTAGGTCTAGAATTGAAAACGAATTAATGTAATGTAAAAATTCATACTAATTAATGACAGGTATAATATGCATTCGTTGTAGTCCCATAATTAAGAAAGTATTACTATGTTTCTGTTATTTTATACTACAATGTTGCAGCTAAAGGGGTGTAGGAGATGATTAATCAGCTTTCCTGGAAAGTTGGAGGACAGCAAGGTGAAGGAATCGAAAGTACAGGGGAAATTTTCTCTATTGCGTTAAACAGAATGGGATATTACTTGTACGGTTATCGTCATTTCTCTTCACGTATTAAAGGCGGTCACACTAATAATAAGATTCGTGTAAGCACAACTGAAGTACGTGCAATCTCTGATGATTTAGATATTCTTGTAGCTTTTGACCAAGATACAATCAATGTGAACTTTCATGAATTACGTGACGGCGGGATCGTTATTGCGGATTCTAAGTTTAATCCAACAATCCCAGACGATTCTAAAGTTTCTTTGTATGCGGTTCCATTCGTTGACATTGCTACGGAACTTGGAACTTCATTAATGAAAAACATGGTTGCTGTAGGTGCTTCTTCAGCAATTCTAGGTCTTAATGAAACTGCTTATCTTGAAGTAGTTAATGAAATCTTTGGTAAAAAAGGCCAACAAGTTGTTGAAAAGAATATTGAAGCAATTAAACGCGGTTCTGAATATATGAAAGAATTGCTTGGCGAAAATACAAACCTAATGCAACTAGAACCAGCAGACGGCAAAAAACGTTTGTTTATGATTGGTAACGATGCGATTGCATTTGGTGCATTAGCAGGTGGAGCTCGTTTTATGCCTGCATACCCAATTACTCCTGCTTCTGAAATTATGGAATTTTTAATTAAGAAGTTGCCAAAAGTAGGCGGAGCAGTTATTCAAACTGAAGATGAAATTGCAGCTTGTACTATGGCAATCGGTGGAAACTACGGTGGCGTTCGTACGCTTACTGCATCTGCAGGTCCTGGTTTATCACTTATGATGGAAGCAATTGGTTTATCAGGTATGACAGAAACACCACTAGTTATCGTTGATACACAACGTGGCGGCCCAAGTACTGGTCTTCCTACAAAACAAGAACAATCTGATTTAATGGCTATGATTTACGGAACTCACGGTGAAATTCCGAAGGTTGTAATTGCTCCAAGTACAGTAGAAGAAGCATTCTATGATGCGGCAGAAGCTTTCAATATCGCTGAAGAATATCAAGTACCAGTTATTCTTATTACAGATCTTCAATTATCACTTGGAAAACAAACAGTAAATCCATTAGATCTTAATAAAGTTGAAATTCGCCGTGGTAAATTAACGTTCGAAGATCAACCTGAAAGAGAAAATGGCGCTTACTTCAAACGCTACGAAGTAACTGAAGATGGTGTGTCTCCTCGTGTTGTACCGGGTGTGAAGAACGGTATTCACCACGTTACAGGTGTAGAACATGCTGAAACAGGTAAACCATCAGAATCACCAACAAATCGTGAAGATCAAATGAATAAACGTTTACGTAAGCTTAATAATATTAAGTTCAATACCCCTGTATATGTAAATGCTCCTCATAAGGATGCTGATATTTTACTTGTAGGTTTTAACTCTACTCGCGGTGCAATTGAAGAAGCAATGGAACGTCTTGAACAAGAAGGCGTAAAAGTAAATCACGCACATATTCGCTTAATTCATCCGTTCCCTACAGATGAACTGCTTCCACTTGTTAAAGATGCAAAACGCGTAATCGTAGTAGAAAATAATGCAACTGGTCAACTTGCAAATATTATTAAAATGAACCTAGGCAATGGAGAAAAAATTTCTAGCCTATTGAAATATGATGGCAATCCGTTCTTACCAAAGGATGTTTACAACGAATGTAAAAAAGGGGTTGTAGTAAATGGCAACATTTAAGGACTTTCGTAATGATGTAAAACCAAACTGGTGCCCAGGATGCGGCGACTACTCAGTACAAGCTGCAATTCAACGTGCAGCTGCAAATGCAGGACTTGAACCAGATAACATGGCGATAATTTCAGGTATCGGATGTTCTGGACGTATTTCAGGTTACATTAACACATATGGTGTTCATGGTATTCATGGACGTGCATTACCAATTGCACAAGGCTTAAAAATGGCAAACCGTGATTTAAAAGTAATCGCTGCTGGTGGTGACGGAGACGGATTTGCAATTGGTACAGGACATACAATTCACGCAATGCGTCGTAACATTGATATTACTTATATCGTAATGGATAACCAAATTTACGGTTTAACTAAGGGTCAAACTTCACCACTAAGTGATGTTGGATTCAAAACAAAGAGTACACCTCAAGGTTCAATTGAGGCACCATTATCTGCAATGCAAGTAGCGTTAACATCAGGTGTTACATTCCTTGCACAAAGTTTCTCTAGCGATTTAAAGGAACTTACTCAATTAATTGAAGCTGGTATAAACCATAAAGGTTTCTCTTTAATAAATGTATTTAGCCCATGTGTAACGTATAACAAAGTAAATACGTACGATTGGTTTAAAGAAAACTTAGTAAAATTAAGCGATGTAGAAGGATATGATCCTACAAACCGCGCTCTAGCAATGCAAACTTTAATGCAACATCAAGGTCGTGTAACAGGTTTGATTTATCAAAATGCTGGACAACCTTCATATCAAGAACTTGTAAAAGGATACAGCGAAACTCCATTGGTTAACGCTGATCTTAACCTTGATCCTGAATTCTTTGATCAAATCGTTTCAGAATATATGTAATATCTATGAAAAGAACTCCTTCCCGAGAAGGAGTTCTTTTTTTTATCCCGCAATTTTCCCCCAACATTGAAGTCCTTTCTGTATCTACCTTATTTTTCCATAATTTATATGATAGTATAGAAGTAGTATGTTTTATTTGAAGCAACGTTTGTTGTTTAATTGGTCTAAACGTTTTATACTATGATAATGTGTATGATGTGTAAATTTCACATGACAGAAAGGAGATTATTCATGAACGAGCAACAACGATTAGAAAGCACAAAGGTAAATCCTTCGGACAGAAAATCCAGAAAGGATTATAGTAAATACTTTGAAACACCGTACCAAGCGCCGTCTTTGTTAGATGCAAAAAAGCGTGGGAAAGAAGAAATTACGATCCAACGTGACTTTGACATTCCAGAGGATATGATTGGAATAGGAAACGGACGTAAGTTTTATATTCGTACGTACGGATGTCAAATGAATGAGCATGATACAGAAGTGATGGCGGGGATTTTAAGTGGGCTTGGCTTTGAATCTACAGATACAACAGAAGATGCCGATGTCATTCTTTTAAATACATGCGCTATTCGTGAAAATGCAGAAAACAAAGTATTTGGAGAAATAGGACACTTAAAACCACTGAAACTAAAAAACCCAGATGTTCTTCTTGGCGTATGTGGATGTATGTCTCAGGAAGAATCCGTTGTAAATAAAATTATGCAGAAGCTTCCGCATATTGATATGGTATTTGGCACACATAATATTCATAGATTGCCATTTATTTTGAAAGAAGCGATGTTTTCCAAGGAAATGGTTGTTGAAGTCTGGTCTAAAGAAGGGGATGTTATTGAAAACCTTCCACGTGTTCGCCGCGGTGACATAAAAGCATGGGTGAATATTATGTATGGATGTGATAAATTCTGTACATATTGTATTGTGCCATATACTCGTGGTAAGGAAAGAAGTCGTCGCCCAGAAGATATTATCCAAGAGGTACGACAATTAGCTGCACAGGGCTATAAAGAAATAACTTTATTAGGTCAAAATGTAAATGCTTATGGAAAAGATTTTAAGGATATGAAATATGGTCTTGGTGATCTTATGGATGAACTACGTAAAATCGATATTCCACGCATTCGTTTTACAACTAGTTACCCAAGTGACTTTGATGATCGATTAATAGAAGTATTAGCTAAGGGCGGAAACTTACTTGAGCATATTCATTTACCTGTGCAATCAGGAAGTACAGAAACATTAAAAATGATGGCTCGTAAATATACCCGTGAAGGATATCTAGAGCTTGTTCACAAAATAAAGGCAGCTATTCCAAATGCCTCATTTACAACAGATATTATTGTTGGTTTCCCAAATGAAACGGAAGAACAGTTCCAAGAAACATTGTCATTGTACCGTGAAGTTGAATATGACAGTGCCTATACGTTTATTTATTCTCCGCGTGAAGGAACGCCTGCAGCAAAAATGGTTGATAACGTTCCATTAGAAATTAAAAAAGATCGTTTACAACGGTTGAATGCAGTTGTAAATGAAATTTCTGCTAAAAAAAGTTTAGCATATCGTGATCAGGTAGTAGAAGTGTTAGTTGAAGGGGAAAGTAAAAATAATCCGGATGTGTTAGCGGGTTATACACGGAAAAGTAAGCTAGTTAACTTTATTGGACCGAAGTCTGCGATTGGTAACATTGTGAAAGTTCGTATTACGGATGCAAAAACGTGGTCGCTGAACGGAGTTATGATAGAAGAGCCAATTGAGGTGAAATAAATGACAGCTTACACGAAAGATCAAATCATTGAGCGTGCCAAGGAATTGGCAAAAATGATTGCTGAAACCGAAGAAGTTGATTTTTTCAAACGTGCCGAAGCAAAAATTCAAAAAAACGAACAGATAAAAAGTACCATTGATAGAATAAAGGCGTTACAAAAAGAAGCAGTGAGCTTACAACACTATGGAAAAACACAAGCTTTAAAAAAGGTAGATGCAGAAATCGATGCATTGCAAGACTATTTGCACAATCTCCCAATTGTACAGCAATTTCAATCATCTCAAACGTATGTTAATGATTTATTGCAGCTTGTAGCAAGTACCATTTCTAACACCGTTACAGATAACATCATAATCTCTACAGATGGTGATGTATTAAAAGGAGAAACGGGTGCAGAAGTTGAAAGCAAACGGAATCGATAAATATTCCTATATAACGAGTCACGGAGCTTAAATAAAGTGATAAGAGATGTCCATTCGGATGTCTCTTTTTTTTTGAAAAAAAGAACGTATTTGAAATATGCAGCATAAACTGTAATAAGAGGATGCTATGTACAAAAATCCGCCTCTTCCTAGGCTTTTTTTGGAGTGCGATGACACATTCAGCAAATGTCTCGCATATGATGAAATGAATATTGATTGAGGAGGGTTTGGAATGTCCGAATATAGAGAGATAATCACGAAGGCGGTCGTTGGCAAAGGACGTCAATATACGAAGTCTACTCATACTGTTGATCCGAACCATACGCCGACAAGTATTTTAGGGTGTTGGGTTATTAACCACGCGTATGAAGCGAAAAAGCATGGAAAGTATGTAGAAATCGAAGGATATTATGATATTAATACGTGGTATTCATATGATGATAACACGAAAACAGAGGTTGTAACGAAGCGGGTACATTACAAAGATGAAGTGAAAATCCGTTACAGAGATAAAAACTATATTGGCGAGGATTACGAAATTATTGCACGTGTCATTCAGCATCCGAATTGCTTAGAGGCCATTATTTCTCCGAACGGTAATAAGATTGTCGTAACAGTCGAACGTGAATTTATTGTAGAAGTGATTGGGGAAACGAAGGTTTGTGTCCTTGTAAATCCAGAAGGGTGTCAAGATAATGATGAAGGATATTTTGAAGTAGATGACGATGAATTTGAAGATTTAGATCCAAACTTTATATTAGATGCAGAAGAAGAATAACAAAGAGCTAGGGAGAAAATCTTCCTAGCTCTTTTTTAGTATGTAGCAAGACTTTATTGTTTAACTTTTTAGACATAACAGGTAATCTTAAGTAGATAATAGCGGCCTGTGTGTCAACTCATTGTACAGTGAAATACTAGATACAAAAAGGGACCTATGAAAATAATATGATATAATACTTGATAGATATCGATAAAGAGGTGTGGTAAACAACATGGTTCAATATACGCCCATGATGCAACAATATTTACAGGTGAAGGCAGATTATAAAGATGCCTTTTTATTTTTTCGTCTCGGAGACTTTTACGAGATGTTTTTTGAGGATGCGATAAAAGCAGCACATGAACTAGAAATTACGCTTACGAGCCGCGAAGGCGGTGATGGGAAAATTCCGATGTGCGGGGTTCCACACCATGCAGCCAAAGGCTATATTGAGCAGCTCATAGAAAAAGGATATAAAGTTGCAATTTGCGAACAGGTTGAGGATCCGAAGACAGCAAAGGGAATCGTACGTCGTGAGGTCATTCAACTAATCACTCCTGGAACGATGATAGAGGGGCGATCGTTAAGTGAAAAGGAAAATAATTTTCTTGTATCTGTAACTCCTTTTGAGGATGGTTCCTATGGACTTGCATGCAATGACCTATCTACGGGTCAAAATACGGTTACACTCTTAACAGGTTCTGTGGAAGATGTATTACTTGAAGTATATTCACTCGGAGCGAAGGAAATTGTTGTTTCACGTAATTTTTCACAGGAAGAATTACAAACGATTACAGATACACTCAAAATAACTATTTCTTATGAAGAGGAAGTAACCGTTCCTGATCATTTACAAAGTCTTGTAGCGCATATCGACCAGGAAAAGCTAATCATAACGGTAGGACGCTTACTTCAATATGTAATGCGTACGCAAAAGCGATCACTGGATCATCTGCAGTCCGTTGAAATCTATCATTATAATCAATTTATGAAAATGGATGTTCATTCGAAGCGGAATTTAGAGTTAACGGAAACGATTCGAACGAAAGAAAAAACAGGCTCGTTACTTTGGTTACTTGATAAGACGAAAACAGCAATGGGGGGGCGTATGCTGAAGCAATGGGTTGAACGTCCACTCGTTGATATGTCGCATATCCAGCAGCGTCACGAAATGGTTGAAACATTCGTCTCAAATTATTTCGTAAGAGAAGATATGAAGGAAAAATTAAAAGATGTATATGATTTAGAACGATTAGCAGGTAAAGTAGCATATGGAAATGTGAATGCAAGAGATTTGCTACAATTAAAGAGGTCTTTGGAACAAGTTCCTAGCATATTGCAGTTAGTGGAACAACTGCACAATTCCTATGCTAATAAGTTGACTACAAATGTAGATACTTGTGATAGTCTAACTGAACTGTTGGAACGAAGTATTATCAGTAACCCGCCCTTATCCATTAAGGAAGGGAATATTATTAAAGATGGTTATGATGAAAAGCTGGATGAATATCGTTATGTGAGTAAAAACGGGAAAACATGGATTGCGGAGCTTGAGCAACGGGAGCGTGACTTGACTGGTATTAAGTCGCTTAAAATAGGATACAACCGAATTTTTGGTTATTATATCGAAGTAACACGGGCCAATTTATCTCTGCTACCAGAAGGACGCTATGAACGAAAACAAACGTTGGCAAATGCTGAACGCTATATTACGGATGAATTAAAGGAAAAAGAAGCGCTCATTTTAGGAGCGGAAGAAAAAATTGTACAGCTTGAATATGATTTGTTTGCAAATTTGCGTGAGCAGGTAAAAACATATATTCCAAAGCTCCAACATATAGCGAAAGTGCTTAGTGAGCTTGATGTACTTCAAAGTTTTGCAACTGTTAGTGAAGAGGAGCAATTTATCAAACCTACGCTTTCCAAAACGCGTGAAATTAACATAGTTGATGGACGACATCCTGTCGTAGAAAAGGTACTACAGGCGAAAACCTATGTCCCGAATAACGTAGTGATGGGCGAAAAATTAGATATACTGTTAATAACAGGACCAAATATGTCTGGTAAGAGTACCTATATGCGGCAGCTTGCACTGATTGCTGTTATGGCACAAATTGGATGCTTCATTCCGGCAAGTGAAGCTGTGCTTCCAGTATTCGATCAAATTTTCACAAGAATTGGAGCTGCTGATGATCTTATTTCCGGACAAAGTACTTTTATGGTTGAAATGCTAGAAGCTAGACATGCAATTGCAAATGCAACGCAAAATAGTTTAATCCTGTTTGATGAAATTGGACGAGGTACATCCACCTATGATGGTATGGCGTTAGCTCAGGCAATTATAGAGTATATACACGATTATATCGGTGCAAAAACACTCTTTTCCACACATTATCATGAGCTGACTGTACTGGATCAAGAATTGCATAAGCTGCAAAATGTCCATGTGTCCGCCATTGAAGAAAATGGTCATGTCGTGTTTCTTCATAAAATTAAAAATGGAGCGGCAGATAAAAGCTATGGCATTCATGTGGCCCAACTTGCTAAATTACCTGCTTCTCTTATTTCGCGTGCGAAGGAAGTGCTGGCTAAGCTAGAAGAAGGGCAGTCAGAAGATATGGAAAAGGTATATCAAAAGGAAGAAGAGGTAACAGCAAAAAGTCATCCGGTACAAAATCAGCTAGAATCTAATATCGAAGATTCGCAGCTTTCTTTCTTTTCTTTTGACGCCACGCAAAAGTCAAAAGACGCACCCTCTTCACAAGAAAAAGAGGTTCTTGGCCAATTACGAAAATTAAATATTCTAGAGATGACGCCACTTGAAGCGATGAATAAATTGTATCAGCTACAAAAAAACATAAAGAAAGGATAACATCATGGGGAAAATTCGCAAGCTCGATGAACAATTGTCCAATTTAATTGCGGCTGGTGAAGTTGTAGAGCGCCCGGCTTCTGTCGTTAAGGAGCTCGTAGAAAATGCGCTAGATGCAAATAGCTCCGTTATTGAAATACATCTTGAAGAAGCGGGACTTGCAAAAATAAGAATTATTGATAACGGTGATGGTATAGAAGAAAGTGATTGTACCATTGCATTTGATCGGCATGCAACGAGTAAAATTCAAGATGAAAATGATCTATTTCGCATTCGCACGCTCGGTTTTCGCGGAGAAGCTCTGCCGAGTATAGCTTCAGTTAGCGAACTTGACATAACGACTAGCACAGGGGATGCACCTGGTACACACATCGTAATAAAGGGCGGAGAAATCCTATCGAAGGAAAAAACATCAAGCCGTAAAGGGACAGATATACTTGTACAAAACTTATTTTTTAACACACCAGCCCGTTTAAAGTATATGAAAAGCATTCATACAGAACTTGGAAATATAACGGATATGGTGAACCGGATTGCATTGTCTCATCCGAACGTTTCACTTCGTATGTTTCATAACGGAAAAAAACTTCTTCATACATCGGGAAATGGGGACGTGCGGCAAGTAATGGCTGCTATTTACGGGATTCAAATTGCCAAAAAGCTAATTCCAATTGAAGTAGAGTCGCTTGACTATACGATAAAAGGGTATGTCGTTCTTCCGGAAGTGTCTAGGGCTTCTCGCAACTACATTACGACAATTGTAAATGGGCGTTATGTACGTAATTATTCATTAGTAAAAGCAATTCTGCAAGGATATCATACATTGCTGATGGTTGGCCGATTTCCGATAGCTTATTTTTCAATTGAAATGGATCCCATTCTTGTTGATGTAAATGTTCATCCATCGAAGCTAGAAGTACGGTTTAGTAAAGAAGCCCAGTTGCAGGAGCTAATCGAATCTACCATTAAGCAGGCTTTTTCACGCCTTCAGCTTATTCCCGATGCAATGGTGCAAACGGCTAAGCCTACGCGCCAAGAAAGTGTACAAGAGTCCTTTTCTTTAGAGCATCGCTCGGAAGATGAGATTGCTATGCCGCTTGGTATGCTTACAAAGGAAACAGTGCGTACAGACACATATGAAGCCCCTACTCAAATAACACCTAAACAGGAAGAAACGATTCAGGAAAGTGATGAATACCGGGCTATGCAAGAGGAAATATTACAAGAGGACTGGGATGCCATTCCTGAAACAGAATGTAAGGGAAATGAACTTCCCCCGCTATATCCGATTGGACAAATGCACGGAACGTATATTTTGGCGCAAAATGATAAGGGTTTGTATATCATTGATCAGCATGCTGCACAGGAACGAATTAACTATGAGTACTTTCGGGAAAAAGTAGGTCGTGTTCATCCTGACTTGCAAGAGCTATTAGTACCATATCGTATGGATTTATCACTAGGTGAATATTTGAAGGTAGAAGAGCAATTAGAAGAATTAAAAAAGGTTGGACTCTTTTTAGAGCCATTTGGACAGCAAAGCTTTATTGTACGTTCCCATCCAACTTGGTTTCCGAAAGGACAAGAAATAGAAATTATCGAAGAAATGATGCAGCAAGTCGTGCATCGTAAGAAAGCAGATGTTAAAGCATTACGCGAAGAGGCAGCAATTATGATGAGCTGCAAAGCATCTATTAAGGCTAATCATCATTTGAAGCAGGATGAAATATTTGCACTGCTGGAGGATTTGCGGAAAACAACCAATCCGTACACATGCCCGCATGGACGTCCAATTGTGGTCCATCACTCTACCTATGAGCTTGAAAAGATGTTTAAAAGGGTTTTGTAGGACAGGGAATAAGTAAAAAGGGCTCTCTCAAAGAGAATGTTCATTCCTATTTGAGACGGGTCCTTATTTTTTGCAGTTTGGAAAAGGTAACACGAGTACGCAGCATTTGATAGGATCTTCGCTGACCTTATACGATGGAGATTGGTACTTCAATGTAGTCGTATCTCGTGTACGACTATAATAAAGCTGTTTTTCAACCATTGGTATAATCTTTGTCAGACTGCTACGTACCCGATGCCTTTATCATGTACAGCGCGGAGATAACTATACATAGTTTAAGAAAACATTTTAGGAAAGATAAAAAAGATCGCTTGACGATTTCGTCAAGCGATTACATAGAGGGTACTACTAATGAAAAGCTTATGTATGATTATAAACTATTTTGAATTTTCATGAAATACTAAATAAAAAATAATTTTATTTTCAT